>NYZX01000037.1 GCA_002686065.1 Pseudobdellovibrionaceae bacterium
TTTGGCTCAGTTGATGGATGGTGGCTTGTCGCCAAAAGCACGTGAGTTAATTCATCGCTCGGTGGTTTTGAATGATCTTTACCTGGTGTTTTTGAAGTTAGATGTGAAGAACCTATTTGATGAATCTTGGGTTTTCATACCAGATCCCCAGGTGGCCTTCCACCGTATCAGCGAACAGAATTCGTTCGATCCGGGTATGACGCCAGACGGGACGATTGTCTGTTGCGAAATCATGGATAATGAGATGCGTGACATCGACAAGAAGTCCGATCAGGAATTGATCGACGCCTCTATCGCAGGAATTAAAAAAATGGGTAAAGAAGGCTTTGAAGTGAAGGATTCCTATATCCAAAAGCTTCCGAAAAGTTACCCTGTGTTTCGTCCTGGGTTTGAGAAAGACCTAACTGAAATTTTAGCTGAAGCCGATAACCTTAAAAACTTTAAGACCATCGGTCGCCAAGGGGCCTTCAATTATATTGGTACCCTTGATGCCATGGATATCGGTTACGGGACAGCTCGTTGGATCGGTAAGCCAAATAACTGGCAACAGGAACGCGATCGAACCAGGCATTATCCGGTTCTAGACTAGGCGGGGATTCGATTTGTGAATGTCACTATTATCACTCCTAGAATTGCTGTTCAGAAGGGCGATTTTTTAGGGTCCGGCATTCCTTACTGGCCGCTAGAGGCGGCCATCCTTGCATCTCATGCCCGTGGGCAGGGCGACCATGTCCAGCTTTTTGATCTATTTGGTATGAACCCTGAGCGCTTAACCGACCAGGGGGATCATTATTTACAAGGTGTTCCAGTTACAGATGCACTTAAAGGCGTTGAAGAGCCGGATCTGCTTGTGGTCTTTGCACTGTCTTATATGTCTCATCAGGAGGTTCTAAAAATCGGAACCTACTTGGCAAAGACTTACCCAAAGGCGAAGCTTGTGGCCTTGGAAAACTCGCAAGCGGTGACGTCTTACTCTTTGGAAGACGTTAAGTCCGCCTTTTTTGAGGCCGGCTACCACGGTTTAATTTGTGGTGAGGCTTACTTTAATTGGGACGCTGTGCGTGCGTGGGCGATGGGTCGAAGTGCCGAGCGTCCTGTGAATTTGATTACGCCAGAAGGTCAGGGCATTGAGCGCTTACTTGAAAAGAACGCGACCTATCCGGTACCGGCTTGGGACTTGGTTAACTTAAAGGCCTATTGGGGACTGCCATACTCGCACGGACCGAAGACGAAGCGGTTTTTGCCGATCTTTACGTCGCGTGGTTGCCCCTACCCTTGTGACTTCTGTGTGGTGCCAACCACGAACAATAAACGCTGGCGTCCGCGTCCTGCTGATGAAGTGGTTGATGAAATGATTCAAATGCGTGATCAGTTTGGTGTGCGTGATTTTCAAATTGAAGATTTAAACCCAACTGTAAAAGGTCAGCGGATGCGCGATATTTGCGAACGCTTGATTGCGCGCAAAGCGGGAATTCGTTTTTACATCGTTAGTGGAACGAAAGCTGAGACCATTCCCATTGAAGATGTTCCTTTGATGGCGCAGGCGGGATGTCGTTATATTTCGATCAGTCCCGAGTCGGGCAGTAAGCGATTGATGAAGATCATCGGTAAGCGATTCAATTACGAGCATGGCCTTGAGTTAGCTAAAGCTTGCCGCAAATCGGGTATTCGTACCCAAGCCTGTTTCTTGGTTGGTCATCCGGATGAAACGGCTGAGGACTACCAGGAGACACGAAGTTATATGACGAAGTTACTTCGCCATAAATTGGATGAAGTTGCGGTGTTCATTGTTGCTCCGTTTGCTGGTAGTGCTCTTTATCAACGTGAAAGTATTGATTTAGGCGATCAAAATGCCTTACCGAGTTTTTCGCCAAAAGGTCGAAAGAATTTTGAAATTTTAGAACAGCGTCGATCTGAACTGATTCGCTTGTTCTTTTCAGAAAAGCTACGTGCTGGGTTTGATATTTGGATGCAGGGACTTAGGTCGTTGTTTGGAACTCCACAGACCAAGATGGAAAACCTTCCGAAGCGGATGATTTATCTGTATTGGCTGGTTCTTAAAAACCGTTGGTTTCAAAGGTCGGCTTCATGACGACGGGCCCAAGAATTCTAGCTGTGATCCCGTGCTATAATGAATCAGCCAGTATTGGCAAAGTGCTTGATGATTTGAACGCTCATTTGCCGGACGTCGACACAGTGGTTGTCGATGATGGCTCGACAGACAATAGCTACCAGATTGCCAGCGCTCGAACGACGACTCTTCGATTAAGTAACAACCTTGGTATTGGTGGTGCGGTTCAGACCGGGATTCTATATGCTGATCGCCATGGCTATGATTATTGCTTTCAATTTGATGGTGACGGCCAACATCGGGCTTCAGAAGTGGCTAGACTTGTTGCGGTGGCTGAAAAAGCCGATGCCTCTGATATTGTTATTGGCTCGAGGTATTTGACCAAGGGTGGGGACTTCAGGTCGACCTTTGCAAGGCGACTTGGAAGTCGGATCATCTGCTGGACACTGCGGTCTTGTTTCGGGGTTCGAATTACAGATCCGACCAGCGGCATGCGGTTATTAAACAAGAAGGCGATCGCGTTGTTTGCAAAAGATTATCCACCGGATTTTCCGGAGCCGATCTCACTAGCTAACGCTTTAAAGCACGGACTGACGGCCACAGAAACCACGGTTCAAATGTCGGCCCGCGAGCATGGTGTTTCGTCGATCGTCGGTTTTAAGCCGGTGTCCTATATGGTGCGTGTGACCGCTTATATTGTCCTTTCAGGGCTAACAAAGTTTAGGAAGACCTGATGGAAGATGCCGCTTACTCGCCATCCATACAGACATTGATTGCCACAGGTGTGTTTACCTTTGGGTATTTAAGCTTTTTGTTTGTAAAGACCGCTTCGAAAAAAATCGACTTATATGATTTTGTGATGCTGTCGAATTTAGCACTGACACCTTGTGTGTTTTTGTTTTTCCCGGATTTTTCGCATTTTATCGCAAAGCTGTTTGGTGTTCGCTTTCCCTTTGTGATTTTATTTGGCCTTCTATTTTTCGTGGTCTTTATCCTGTTAAACCGAATCCTTCGGTCCATCCACCGGCTAGAAGCTCAAAATCGCCGACTGACCCAAGAACTGAGCGTCGCTGAAGCTAAACTCAATCAGGTGCCAGGTCCTAAACGGTAGCACTGGCGCAATACAATCAGGTGCCAGGTCCTAAATGGTAGCACTGGCGCAATATAGGTGTTGATTCTAATGATCTGAATGGCTTTAGGACTTGGCTTCTAGGGCTTCTGTGGCCTTTTCTAGTTTGTGGTCTTCGAAGATCGTCAGGTACATCAGTAGGTAAATGACAGGACCCATTGGAAGCGCGATGAATAGAATAGGAAGCCCAAGTGGGATCGCAGCAAGAACCATAAGAACCGAGTAAAAGACGCCAATCAAAAACAACGAGACGATGTTTGCAAGCGTGGCGTTGATGTTTGCTGAAAAGGTGTCTTGCAGTTTAGCGCCCTTGAAAAGAATTAAGGGAACCGAGCAAAAAGCTAAGCAGGCGGCGACAAGTCCTAGAATCATTTGTGCCCCGGCAGCCAGAAAGCCCATATCGCTAAATTGAGTTAAAATGGCACTGGGCAGGGTGAGAGCGGCGCTGAAAATAGAAACTGGAATAAGCCGGCTTACGAGATCTTTATCATTCAATGGCTTGGTGAAGTCATCAAATTCGGCGTTCCCAGTTTCAAAGGCCTTACGTGCCACATTGAGTGCTCCGGCAATTAAAAAGGGCGATGCGGCCGAGTACGCAAGAGTTCCGATAAAAGGTATCAAATTAGCAATCAGATTGGCAGCTAGTCCGATCACGCCGACAAGAAACAAAATGCCGTAGCTTTGCTTCAAGACCCCCCAGGCCACTTTAAGGAATTCAATGGCATATTCAGTTGGAATGGTCGTTGATGGGTAATTTGGGGATTCGGACATAGGGGCTCCTCGAGCAGAAAGCGTGTTTGCTTTGCCGTAGAATAACGGAAAGGGTAGAGCCAAGAAATGGGAATAATCTTCACAGGCGTCGTAAAGTTATCCGGTCATCGGTCGCTGAGCTGCAGTCTAGGATGAGATGGATGTCGAAATACCTAATAGTGGTTGGAAACTAAGAAAAAGAGGTTGGGATATAATGGTCGGCCCAGGTCTAATCACGGGGCTTTCGGTAAGGTGAAGTGAAAAGTGGCCCCGGTTTCCGGAGAGGATTCCAGCCAGATTTCCCCCTTGTGTTTTTCGATAATGGCCTTGCAAATGGACAGACCTAGGCCTGTTCCTTGGTTATCAGTAGAGTCTCCGCGTTCAAAGGAATCAAAAATCTTAGCATGGTACTGGTCAGGGATTCCTGGCCCATTGTCTTTTATCGACACCTGAAACTGAGTCTGTTTTTCGATACAGCTGATATGGATATGAGGGGCGTTTTTGTCATTATACTTTAGAGCATTGCCGATTAAATTACTTAGGACCTGTCGAAGGCGCTCCGAATCAAATTTTAGTTTTGGAAGCGGGTCTAAGCGAATGCTCGCGTTACTGTCTTCCACTTGATCTGAAAGCAGCTCAAGAACTTCTTTCGCTTCTTTATGAAGATCGTTGTCACTTATCACCAGCTCCAAGTTTGCTGACTTTGACATCTCAAGCAAGTCGTTCAAAAGCTGCCTCATTCCTAAGGCATTCGCTTCGATACGCTCTAGCCAACCACGCTCTTTTTCATCCAGCTCTTGTGCGTGCTTCTTGATCCTGCCCAAGTACCCCATGATGCTAACTAGCGGGGCTTTTAAGTCATGCGAGACTGCATAAACAAACTGCTCAATCTCAAAGTTTGCTTTTTTTAGGTTCTCGGTGAGCTCTTTTTTTAGTGTGATATTTCTGGATGAAGCATAAAGATAGTACTGGCCATCAAGTAGCACACCACGAGCGTTAATTTCAACATCAAGCAGCTCACCATTTTTTTTCAAATGTTTTGTTTCGAATAGGTCTGGCTGCTCGATCAGTTGCTGAATGACAGGAACTATTTGCTCGTCAGGAAATTTACGGTCCCAATCACGAACATTCAATCGAAGCGCTTCTTCCATGGTGTAACCAAGCAGCTCGGCAAAGCTGTGGCTGCAACATACNACATTCCCGTTTTTATCGAGGACATGGATTCCATCGGATGAGTTCTCCACCAGTGTCTGAAACAGGCGAGCAGGCACTTTGCGGTCTTTAAACTTGTACGATCTATCCGATGCCATATTTACTTTCACGGTGGTTGATCCTTAATGATTCTACCTCTTTTGCTGGCTTGTTTTATGACAGCTTGTCAATCTAGGCCAAAGTTTAACAAAGCTTCACAAGACAGTCTCGGTTTCGATCGTGTGTTTGTTTCGTTTTGGTAGCAAAGAGGTGGGGCGCACGAGTTCTAGTCCCTAGCCGTTAGTGCAGGCACAGCATAGGTGGTCGAGCCTGATGTTGAGTAGCTACTGTTTAGGAGCTGGCACCTTGTTTGATCTCATCCAAAAATTTTGAGCCGTAAGCGTCCAGTTTGCTTTGGCCGACTCCGTGAACCATTAACATCTGGTCGGAGTTTTCTGGTTTGATCGCGCACATGTCGTGCAAACTTTTATCGCTAAAAATCATATAAGGGGGGATGCCTTTTTCCTTGGCCAGTTCTAGGCGAAGGGCACGAAGTCGAGCAAAAAGATCGTCCTCACCGTGATCTAAGTGCACGGTCGAGGGGGCTTTCTTGCGGTTGATCGCCTTCATCGAGGACTTCATTTTCTTAAGCATCAGGGTGTCTTCGCCGCGAAGAATAGGGCGGCATAGCTCGGTCAGCCCTAGGCTGCGGTAGTCCCAATCGGTAATACGTATATAGCCAAGGGTCAGGCATTGGCGGATGATGCGGTTCCAATCGGTCTTTGAAAGGCTTTGGCCGATTCCATAGACGCTTAGTTGGTCGTGCCGTCGTTCTTTAATCTTTGCTGACTTTGAGCCGCGAAGGACATCAATCACATGACCTGCACCGAAACTTTGTCCAGTGCGGTAGATCGCGGAGAACAGCATTTGCCCCTCTTTGGTGGCGTCCCACTGATCTTGCGGCTCTAAGCAGGCATCACAGTTGCCACATTCTTTTGGCGAATCCTCGCCAAAGTAGTCGAGCAAATAATGTCGGCGACAGGTCAATGATTCACAAAGCCCAAGCATCTGGTTCAGTTTTTCGCGAGCATGCTTCTTGTACTTTGGATCAGCGTCGGTTTGTTCAAGCATCTGTGATAGCTTAACAACATCGGCAAGTCCGTAGATCATCCATGCTTGGCTGGCTTCGCCATCGCGGCCAGCACGACCAGTTTCTTGGTAGTAGCCTTCAATGCTTTTCGGTAAATCAAGGTGTGCTACAAAGCGAACATCAGGGCGGTCAATCCCCATTCCAAAAGCGATCGTCGCGACCACGATCAAATTTTCTTCGACATCAAAACGCCGTTGGTTTCGTTCACGGGTTCGTTTTGGTAGGCCCGCGTGGTAGGGAACGGCATTAAATCCAAGGCGTTGAAGTTCGGTGGCGACCTTTTCTACCTTTTTGCGAGATAGGCAGTAAACGATTCCACACTGATCCTGGTGGTTGGCGCGGATGAACTGTTCTAGTTGGACGATTTCGCTTTCGCGCTCTTGAATGCTGTAACGAATGTTTGCGCGGTCAAAGCTGGAAATAAAAATATTTGGCTTGTTTAGTCGAAGTTGGGCACAGATATCATCGCGGGTTTTTTCGTCAGCTGTTGCCGTTAAGGCGAGAAATGGAACTTTCGGAAAAACTTCGCGTAATTCAAATAGGCGCCGATAGTCTTGCCGGAATTCATGTCCCCATTGCGAGACACAGTGGGCTTCGTCGATGGCAAAAAGTGCAACATCCAATTCACGCAAAAAAGAAACTTGGTTCGGGTTGAGTACGCCCTCGGGGGCCATATAAACAATCTTTGCCTGACCGCTTTCAAGTTTTTCTTGGGCTTGCTTTCGTTCGTCAAAATTGAGGCTTGAGTTCAAGTAAACCGCTTCGATTCCATTTTCACTTAGGCCAGTGACTTGATCTTGCATCAATGAAATCAAGGGGGAGATCACCACAGTAACGCCGTCTAGTGCTAGGGCGGGGAGTTGATAGCAAATCGACTTTCCGCCACCCGTTGGCATGATCGCCAAAGTGTCTTGTCCACTCATGATGGACTCGATGATGGCTTGTTGGTTCAGGCGAAATCCATCGTATCCAAAATGAGATTTTAAAAGCTCATGAATGTCGGACTTGGACTTTTGCAAAGGGCCTCCGGCTGTGTGTCCTTGCGTCGAATATAGTAAATTATGATTTAAAGTAAAAGCGAAGCTCGATGAGTCATTTTTTTAAGCCGGAGATCAGGGTGAATTCAGGCGCTCATGAAAATTCCCTCGGAAGAATATATGAAATATATTCATCGCTGGCGACAAGCTGTCTATGGTTGGTCAGTGCTTACTTTTGCTGATTATTTCAGGTAAGATTTTCAGATGACTATCTATATTGATGCCGATGCCTGTCCGGTTAAAGATGAAACCTACAAAGTGGCGACACGCTACAAGATTCCGGTGGTCTTGGTCGCAAATTCGTTTATGAAAACACCTTTTGATCCATTGGTGCAGTTGCAGGTCGTGGGAAATGGGTTTGATGCAGCAGATGACTGGATCGCAGAAACAGCATCTTCAGGTGATATTGTCATTACCGCAGATATTCTGTTGGCTGATCGCTGTGTGAAGAATGGGGTCAAAGTCCTTGGTCATAAAGGGGATGAGTTCACAGAAGATAATATTGGTTCGGCTGTTGCTCACCGTGAGTTGATGCAGGAGCTACGCTATACAGGTGAAGTCAAAGGTGGCCCAGCCCCTATGGATAAAAGAGCTCGCTCGCAGTTTCTGGGTGCCTTGGATCGTATCATTCAGGCGATTAAGCGATCGCAAAAGTAGCTAGGAAATTTATCGGATCGCCGTTCTTACCAGTCTATGGGGCGATAATCTTTTAGGAACTTACCACGCCAGTGGGTACCGGTTAGAATGCCATCAAAGAAAGGGTCGCATATTCTTGCTGCTCCATCGACAATGTCTAACGGTGGTTGGAAGTCGTGGATGTCTTCTTTTTTCTTAGCCAAATGGGTGGGGTCTTCATCGGTGACCCATCCCGTATCTACGGCGTTAACGAATATGCCGTGTTCCGCCAGTTCGCCTGCGGTCGTGTTGGTTAGCATATTCAATGCGGCTTTAGCCATATTCGTATGTGGGTGGCGCGGCTCTTTTTTGTAACGTTGAAATTTTCCTTCCATGGCTGTGACATTGACGATGTGTTTTTGGCCGGTGAAATCTTTTTTCATTAAAGGGGTCAGCACGTTGCAAAGAACAAAGGGTGCAACAGCATTGACCAATTGGACTTCTAGCATTTCAGCTGTGGGGACTTCACCGATTTTTAGGCGCCAGCTGTTGGTCGTTCTCAGGTCGACTTGCTGTAGGTCGGCGTCTAACTTTCCTTCGGGAAAAGCCTGCTGGACATCCAATGCGCCATCGTAGGAGTAAGGAATCTGTGACAGTTGGGCCGAGGCTCGAAGCCCTGCCGCAGGTAGCTGACCCTGCCAAACAGTAGGAAGGGCCTTTTGGTCGGTCCTATCGTGCAAAGGTGAAATATTTAACTCTTGTAAGCAGTCTTCATGGTGGCCAAGAAGCATTTGTTCGTCGCTGCTAAAATCACTGACGTTTTTTTGTTCGGTTTCAAGTAAGTGGGTGTAAAATCCAGGCGGGCGGCGAACTGTTTGTGCCGCATTGTTTAGTAATAGATCAAGGCGCTGATATTTTTGTTCGATGTAATGAGCAAAAATTTCGACACTGGGAGTATGGCGTAGATCAAGTCCGTAGATGTGAAGGCGGTGTCCCCAGTCCTTAAAGTCGGGTTCCTTCGCATAGCGGATGGCCGAGTCTTTTGGGAATCGAGTAGTTGCAATGACGGTGGCGCCAGCGCGCAACATCATCAAGGTGGCGTGATAGCCGATCTTAAGACGTGATCCTGTGATCAGTGCCACTTGCCCTTCAAGTGAAGCGGTTTGAAAGCGCTTGGCGTAGTTCAGGTCAGCGCAAGGCATGCACATGCTATCGTAGAAATGATGAAGCTTCGTAAAGGGTTCGCGGCAGACATAACAGTTTCTGGGGGATTTTAGCTCGGCGGTGTCTTTTTGAATGTCTTCCATCGCCTGGCCTTCCAACTGCAGTGGGGCTGAAAAGACATCGGTGGTTCTCGCAATTCGAATGCCTGTGTTGGCACGAGCTGCGCGATCGTGGTCAATAATGGCTTTCTTTCGTTTAGCTCGATGTCGTTTGCCCCGAGCTCGAATTTCATCTCGGGCGGGGCGGGATAGTCGACCCGCAGCGATTAAAAGCTGCTTATGGTCTTCGTCAGATAACAAGCTAAGCCTGTCCGTGTCGGCCACCAGGGCCTGAAGTAGCTGTATGGCAGAATCGATATTATCTTTTGAAAACAGGTTTTCCGTGCTGTTGGGATCGATATCCATGATTGGCCGCCCTTGGTAAGTTTGGGTCATTATATATCCAGTAAACAAGTGCTTGGCACTGAAATAGACCCAAATTACTGAAAGTCTTTTAAGACTGTTTATCAGGTGGACAGTTGTGAAGGTCTGCGTCTGCCTAAATATATTGATTAATTACAGATTTCAGCTTTTTTTCACCCATTTTGTGGGGCTGATGAGATCATCCCGGTATCTGGAGAATACCCAGCGTAGGACCGTAAACCAAGGAGACCTAGGATGATCGGA
>NYZX01000038.1 GCA_002686065.1 Pseudobdellovibrionaceae bacterium
TAAAAAATTCCCAGAGGCAGCTTGTCCTGCTGGATAGCCTTTTCGAATGCTGAAAGGCGGTTTCGGGGATCGTGTTGGTCATGGAGATAGTAAGTGTTTTCATTGTACCACTGGTATGTATTGATCTTATTGAATGACACACAGGGATGCAGGATGTCCACCAGAGAATAACCCTCATGGATGATGGCCTTTTTGATAATCTCCACGGATTGCTCCTGGTGTCCGGAGTAGATCCTTGCAACGAAGGAAGCGTCCAGGGATATTGCAACGGCCAGGGGATTGAAGGGTTCGTTGATGACGCCGTCGAATTGAAGGGATGTTACCATTCCCTTGCGGGTGGTGGGTGAGGCCTGTCCCTTTGTGAGCCCGTAGATCATGTTATCATGAATTATGTTTGTGATATTCGGGTTTCTTCTGATGGTGTGAATGAAGTGATTGCTGCCATGGATGCCCGAAACCGGACAATACCTGGTGGGACCATTGAAACTATGGAAACTCAGCAGTTGCTGCGGATCGAAGGAAAAGCCGAGTCCAAAGAAGACTTGGATGCCCTTGTTGTTCGAGCCAATTTTTCCGGTGAAAAAATTGTGCTTGGGCAAATCGCTCGAATTGTCGACGGGGAGAAAGACCCTGAAACACTGACTCGATTGAACGGCTTGCCGGCGACCCTGCTTACCGTGAAAAAGAAAAGCGGGACGGATTTGCTTGAGCTTGCAGAAGAAGTGAAACAGGTTGTTGCTAGCTTTAATCAAAAATATGAAGGCGATCTAAGGTTTGAAATCTACAACAATGAAGGGGTTCGGGTTGGAAACCGGGTTCAGGTCCTGTCTTCGAATGCCTTGATTGGTTTGATTCTTGTGGTGTTTTTCTTGTTGCTGTTCTTGCCGGGACGTTCGGGAATGATGGCTAGTTTGTCTTTGCCAATTGCTATTCTTGCGACCTTTGGTTTTGTGTTTGTTTACGGGTACAGCATTAATACAATTACCATCCTGGCTTTTGTCATCGCGATTGGAATGCTGGTTGATAACAGCGTTGTGATCAGTGAAAACTTTAGCCGCCTTCGGGACGATGAGGGGATGTCTTCATACGATGCGGCAACGAAGTCGATCGCTGATCTTTGGTTACCGATTACTGCTACCGCTATGACGACCATCGCGGCCTTTTTACCGATGCTTGTGACCAAGGGGGTGATGGGGCAGTTTATATCAGGTATTCCCATCGTGGTGACGGCCGCCTTAATTATTAGTTTAGCGGAATCTTTCTTTTTACTTCCAGTTCGTCTGGTCTCTGTGTATCCGGACAAATCGAGCTCGCCAGGTGAAAACCCTGCTAAACGGAAGGACTGGTTTAATGACCATGTGCTGCCGCGCTTTGACCAATTCATGGAGACGGCGATTCGACATCGCTATATGGGGCTAGGGATTTTCAGCTTTTTGATTATCGGGGCCTTTGTCATGATGGGGTATTTTAATAAATTTATCCTGTTTCCGCCCGAGCAAACAGAAATTTACCGTGCTCGGGTTGTGATGCCGGTAGGGACCCGTATTGAGGTGACGAGCCAAAAACTGGGTGAGCTTTCGAAGCTGATCAAGGATAAATACTCAGATGAGCTTAAGTCGGTTGAAGCGATTGCTGGGAAATCCCAAAGTGAGCCTAACGATCCCAAGGCTAAAACGGGTGATAATGTTGGCTTGATTAAGATGTTTACCTCGGAAAAAGGGCGGCTGGAGCTTGATACGAACAAGTTCTTGGACGAGCTACGATCCATCCCGGTCGAGGGTTTTGCTGATATCACTTACGAGGCGCATGTTAACGGTCCGCCAACAGGGGCTCCGGTCGAGGTCACCTTTCGATCAAACAATGGTGCTAACCTTGATAAGGTCATCGACCATGTTGCGACAAAGCTAAAAGATGTTGATGGCGTCTTCGATGTTCGTGTTGACGATGTGATTGGTGATGACGAGATCTTTTTGACCATCAAGTATTCTGAAGCGTCTCGTTTGGGTTTAGGGGTCGAACAGATCGGGCAGACGGTGCGTACCGCCATTGCCGGACGACGGTTGCAGCAAGTGAATTTAAACAACAAAGAGGTCGATTATTTTATTCGCTTTGATGATTCCGACCGTACAAGTATTGAGGACTTGAAGAAAATCCAGATTCTTGATGGAAGTGGGAACTTGCTGTCCTTAGGGCGCATTGTTGAATTCGATCGTCGGCAGGGGGCGCCTCAGATTAAACGGTTTGATTTTAAACGGTCGAAAACCATTACAGCGAATATCGATATTGATAAGACCACGGCCATTGCTGCAAACCTGAAGGCGCAACAGGCCTTTCAGGAAGTGGCGAATGACTATAAAGATGTGAACCTTGTCTTTGGTGGGGAAGGCGAAGATACGCGTGAGTCGATGCAGTCCTTACTTGTGGCCTTGATTTTGTCGATCATTGGAATTTTTGGCCTTTTAGTCTTTTTATTTAAATCCTACCTTCGGCCTTTTATTATCCTAACGACTGTTCCACTTGGGTTGGTGGGGATTTCAGTGGCCTTCTTTGTTCACGGTAAGCCCATATCGTTTTTGGCGATCATGGGAGTCATTGGCCTTGGTGGAATTATTGTGAACTCGGGGATCGTTCTCATTAGCTTTATTGAGCAACTACGCGAAGAAACCGATATGGCTTTGAACGATATTCTAAAGAAGGCGGCTGGACTACGTCTAAAAGCCGTTGTAGTCACTAGTTTGACTACGGTCAGCGGTCTTTTGCCGACATCCTATGGCTGGGGTGGGTCGGATGCATTTATCATTCCGATGACCATGGCTTTGGCTTGGGGGCTTGTTAGTGGTACTATCTTATCATTGATATGGGTTCCTTGCGCCTATGCGATCACAGAAGATTTTCTGCAGTACGTTCGAGGTTTTGGGCGTCGATCCAAAGAAAAGGCGGAAGGTGTTCAGATGAAGGAGTCTGGAGTTGGCGACATCGCATGAGACATTAAGTACCAAAGAGCGAATCATCGAGGGTGCGTCTGAGCTGTTTGCATTAAAGGGGTACGATGGGACCTCTGTACGGGATATTGCGACCCACTGTGACTGCAATGTCTCGGCCGTCAATTATCACTTCAAAAACAAAGAAAACCTGTATTGGGAAATCTATGCCCGGGCCTACGAGTGGTTTGAGGCCGGTGGAAAGCAATTGGCAGAACAGTCCCAGTCGACCGAAGATCTGGCTCGACGCCTGTTCGAATTTTTACTGTCGGACAGGCAGCATGTGAAAAACACATTTAAACTTTTAATTTCTGATGCCATCGGTAAGCCCGGTGAAGATCGCTTCCTTGTCTATTTCGAAGGCGATAAGGCTGGTCCTCCAAACGGTGAAGTGCTTGGTCAGTTTTTAATGAAGGACACCGGGGTATCAGACCCCCGGCTGGTCATTTGGGCTGCTCGGGCGATCCTTGCGCCGATGTTCCATTGGGCGATCATGCTGGGGACGGATAAATTTAATCGGTTTTGCAAGGGTGCCCCATTTGCAGAAGAAGATCATATCCGCGAGGATCTTCAAATGACGACCCGAGCGATCGTTCATTATCTTAAATCTCAAAAAAATTAAGGCTTTGCCGTGTTTTTGGTTGCGGCGTCGGGCTTTTCGCACAAATAGCTGAGTCGGTTTTGCCCAAAGGGCAGGGGTGAGGCAAAGACCAGGCTTTGTCCATCCCGTGTGAAATCGGATGTACTGTCACCAGTTGCAAGGGTCACTTTGATTTCCACTTCGGATTGGTCGATGCGCTTTCGTGGTTCGCACTCGAGTTCTACCCTTGTTAGTTGTTCTCGAACACAGCGGCCGATTTCGGCCAGCTGTTCGGCGTAGTCGGGCTCGCAGACGGACCCAAGGATGCCCTTGGTTAGCTGTGAGGCTTTTACATAGCGGTGTCCGACACGATGTTCGTGTCGATCGTCACAGTCCCTGTCGCCAGGAAGTACGACGATCGAGTGAAACTGCATCTTTGAATTGGGCCAAAGGTTTTTGTAGTACTGGATCAGAGTTTCTGGCTGATTGTAGTCTCGGTCACCAGATTCATCTTCGTCACTGATTAGGATGATCGCCTTTTTTGAATTCTGACGAAACAAAAGTGAATTCGGACTTCGAGTTGATTGGCTTTTTTCAGCGGCGAGCAGGCTGGCGTAGATTCCTTGTTCACGCAGATTTCCACGGCGTTGCATTTGCAAGCCTTTACCTAAGAGCTTTTGAGTTTCGTCGGGCGTGAGCTGATTGGTCAGAACGAATTGTCGACGTTTTAGTTGGAGGATCTCACCCTGTTGACCTGAAGAAGAAACATCGGTGGTGGTCACTCCAATTTGGTAGTCAAGGTCGACGACTTTGTCTACGAAGTGTTCGATACGTTGTTTGATCTGTCGCTGTTCGGAGGACATCGAAGTGGAATTATCCATCACGAATAGAAGGTCCACATTGTCGTCGTCCTCTGTGATGACCGCGATTTGCTGAACCGGGTAAAATCTATCTTCAATCGCCCAAGAGTGCTGAATAGTCGCTGTGTTTCCCGCCTTATCGGATGCGAAGACGTTTGAAACGTTCTGACCGATAGGTAGATTGAAGGCTGAGTATTGGCCTTGACTACACTCGATTGGGGTATTGTTGATGGTGCAGGTCAGGCTGTCGACGCCTGATCCATCTTCGTCAACTTGGAACTGGAATGTCGAGGTCGTCTCATTGTAGTGATCGCTTGGGGTTTGCGTCCAACTTAATACGGGTGCAGTGAGGTCTGTGGTCCATTGTGTTGAAACCCATCCTGAGGTATTTCCAACCGAGTCGGTGGCTCGCACATGAAACAGATGGGACCGTTCTGATAGGGCGACCAAATCGGCCTGACCCTCTTGGCAGTCAAGGTCGTTTCCATCCAGTTGGCACTCGATGACCAATGGGCCCTCCAGGTTATCGCTGACCTCAAATAAAATGGTCTCGTTTGGATGGTTACTGTAGCGTTTAGGAACTTGAGTCAGGTTTATCTGAGGGGATTGGCGATCCACTAGAATGCGAGCTTCCAAAGAGGCACTTTTGTTGCCAGCCAGGTCGGTCGCTTGAATGCGAAAGACGTAAGAGCCTTCTGTTTGAAGGTTCAGCTGACCATTTAAAGGGCAGTCTGGTAATTGGNCTTCGTTCAGAAAGCATTCAAGCTGGCTGAAAGCGAGGTTGTCGGCATAGTGGACTTCATAGGGTTCNGNCAGTGCCTTCGTNGTCGCTGGTGGCTTTTGTACCCAACCCAGNTTTGGTGANGAACGGTCGACGACCCAGGTGGTTTCGATCCAATCGGAATAGTTGCCCGCGTAGTCGCTTGAACGGGCATATAGGGTGTAGCTGCCTTCCTCTGCGTGGGCGATGACGGCTCCTGTTGTGCAGTCAAATAGATCATCAAAGTCTTCGAATCGGCACATCGTGCGTTCGACGCCGGAAAGGTCATCCTCGTATGAAAAGGCCACAGGGCTTTCTGTGAGGTTTGTGTAGGGGCTTGGTACCGCAGAGAAGCTGGGGCTTGGGGCTATATTGTCATGGATGATATCGTCAAATAGGCAGTCGGACTCGGTGCCGTTGCCTGTTCGAAATTTAACGAAGACTTCTTGGCGGCTGTTGGCNCCATTCAATGTCCAATCTAAGGTTTGCTTGTAGTCTTGCCATTCGCCACCCGTGGTGCAACCGGGGCTATTTGTCACATACATTTGGATATCAGGGTCCGCTGTAATAGACAGTTTCACCGCTTGATCGCGAGTGAAGGGGCGGTCGGCATTGATGACCATAAAGTTTTTGCCCAATCGCTCTTGGATCGAGGATTCTGACATCTGAAACCCAACATCAGAACAGGCTGAAAAAAGGCTCAGGAGGCTTAAACTAAGGGCAAATTCATTCAATGACTTCATATAATATGATTCGGTGAGGTTCATATTGAGATCGAGGCCAAACGCAANGCGTTCGGCCTGAGGTCTTGCTGCTGAACCCCGCTAAAAGTAAAGACATCAGGACGGAGGGCTTGGGTTAATATGAGAGGGATGCCTTAGTGAGAATCTTTGGCCTTTGTTTCAGATCGAGTCATCTGGACTCATCGAATCGCTTGATCCGTCCGATACTATAAGCATGAACAAGGTCGTAATTTTAGGGCGAGGAAAGCCTCACAGAGACGTGCTACTGAAGTGTTTGCTGCTTGAGGCGGGGAACTACTCGGTTGATATTCCTAAATCTGGTGGGCAGACGATTGAAGCGTTGAAGTCGTCACCCCAATTGGTCATTTTAAATATCGATCGTGTTGATGCGCAATTGGCTGATCTTGTTGGGAAGGTGAATCGGATTTGCCCAAAAACAATGATTTTGATCATCAGTGAAACTGTGGACCCTCAAAGTTTTTCAGAGCTTGTAAAGGATCAGGTCTACTTTTTTCANCGGCCGTTTTCACCCTATCAGTTTCATCAAGCGGTCCGAACGATTATCGAAAATAAAGATCATCCGAAGCGGAACAGCCCGCGTTTTCCAGCGAAGGTGAAGACTTCAGCTGTCAATGTCGATCAAAACCTTCAGTCCGAGATAGAGGTGATTGATATTGGCTATCATGGATTACAGGCGAAGGTTCGTGGCAGTGTGTTTAAGCAAGGTGAGCGCGTCCGCTTAGTGATGCCAGGGTTATCTGTTCCTAAAATCCCTTTAGCGGGGACGGTTCGATGGTGTAAGCAAAGTCAAATGCCTCGCGGTCAAAATTTCGGAATTGAGTTTGATTCGATTACAGAAGCTGAGTTGGTGGACATCCTGGCCTATCGCCGGCCGACACGGGATAAATCAAAAGGACCCAATGAATGAGTGAGAAAACCAAAGTATTTATTGTCGACGATGAAGAAGCGATTCGTGAAGTAACCTCAGCGGTCCTTGAGTCTCATGGGTTTGAGGTCTTAAGCTTTGGCGCGCCGATGGATCTTGTCGATCAGTTCGAAGCTCTGTCGATGGATGATCANGATGTCATACTGTGTGATTTAAACATGCCTATGATGACGGGTGTCGATTTATACACACGTTTAAAAGAGTGTCGGGGCTCTGTGCCACACTTTATTCTTCTGACAGGCTTTCCGGACAAGGCCAGTATGACCGCCGCAGTTCGTGCTGGCGTGGAAAAAGTGATCTTAAAGCCGGTTACCGGACAAGAGCTGACCGTGGCTATCAAGGGGCTTCTGGCGGCCTCAAATGCTGCCTAATTCCTAAGCNATATATAGTGATTGCCGCTGGCCGTGCCTATGGGTAGATTTACACCAGGCATGAGTCCACAGGAGGTCTATATATGAAGCCATTTAAACTCATGATTTTAACTCTGGGATTGGTTCTGGCTGGGTGTGCATCTAAGTTGGAAAAGAAAAACGAGTTGGTCGATCACTCAGGTCTTGAAAAAGAAGAAGCCGTCGGCGGCGAAACCGTGCTTGGCGTTCGCGACAACAAAGTGAAAGTTCAGCGAAAGGTGTTCTTAGCTGAAGAACTTCGTCGTCTTGAGAATTTGTCTTATGGACTCCAGTATGAGGTTTATGGCAATCGCGAGTACGGCACCATTGGACTATATGGGGCATACAAAGAATGTAAGTCTGAGCTTCAGCTTCCGAAGTACGGCGGCAAAGGAAAGCTTCAGCCGGTCGAGCCNGCGGCTTTGGTGATAAACGAAGATCCTGAGTTCCAGTTTGCAAAAACAAAAGAAGGTGACTTGGTTGGTTTTTCAGAAGAGTACCTATCTGAGCGCCTAGATCGGTTTAAAAAATACCGTGATGTTCTTCGTCGTCGCCGTTCCGAATACGAGCAAAAGCTTGAAATTTGTGAGCACGACTTAAAGGTCGCGAAGTCCAATTTTTTGAAAAATAAGGCTGACGCAAAATCCGAATAATCCGTTGAAATAGTTTGGCCCAACCATTAGATAAGGTATGGGCCAAATTCTTGTCGCTTCAATTTTCACTGTCGTTTTTAGTTCTATCTGCCTTGCGCAGACAATTCTTAGTCCCATCGACGTTTATGATGATCTTGGTTCGTTAACAGANTCCNAGGTGACAGACGAGCGATCGGCTCANAGCCTATCCGTCCCTGATACTCTTTCGACCGCGCCGTCCCTGACCGTAGAAAGCCTTGGGTCCAATCGTGGGCAATCGGGCTTTTTCCTGCGGGGCTTTTCAAGTAGTCGTGTCCTTGTACTTAAAGANGGTCTGCCGGTTGCTGACTCCAGTGACCCCACGCGGTCCGTGGATTTGTCCTTGCTGTCGAATGCAACCATATCGCAGTGGCGTGTCGTGCGCGGGGCTCAGTCCCTGATTTATGGTTCAGAAGCCATCGGAGGTGTCATTCTATTGGATGGGCCCTCTTTTGGGGCCAACCAGTTGGGGCTAGGTGCTCAGTTATTTTCGTTGGGGGGTGAAGCCCAGGCCGTTTCATGGAGATCTTCTTCCGTGGTGGCAAATCTAAATCGTGTTTCTGAGGTTGGGATTTCAAGCTCTGGTTCCCAGCTCGACGAGGAGGATGGGTACCATCAAGAGTCGGCCCGGGTTGCTGCTCGAGTGGGCGGTTTTGTTTTTCGGGCCGAGGTGAATCAAATAGCGAAAGAATTGGATCGGTCGAACAACGACCTGTTGGATGATGACCCCAATTACGAGACCGACAGCCGTCAGCAAATTTTTTCGGTGGAAGCGAAAGCCTATGGCCGTATTCAGTCCCAGTGGGTTGCTGGGGTCACATTCACAGATCGCGAGACAGTGAATCGGCCTGACGACGGAAGCTCTCAGAATCTTGAAAGTGATTATCGGTCTACCAACTACACGGTTCGTTCGTCACACCGGACTCAATTTGGACCTCATTTGTTTGATTTTGGCTTGGATTATCGTCGCGAGGAAGCNCGGTCGAATTATGANGATGGAAGTTTTGTCTCTCGCTTTTCAAATAAAAGCTTAGACCAGCTTGGNTTGTATCAGGTATTTCGCAATCCG
This sequence comes from Pseudobdellovibrionaceae bacterium, assembly GCA_002686065.1. GTDB lineage: Bacteria > Bdellovibrionota > Bdellovibrionia > Bdellovibrionales > UBA1609. The sequence continues at coordinate 9,000 of NYZX01000038.1, forward strand.
TGGCACCGGTGGCAGTTTGATGTTGGTTTTCGCGAACAATTTTTGTCCAACGATGAGCAGGTCATTATTTATCAGACGGGTCTTGCCTACCAATTGTCGGATTTCTGGAANNTGCACTACCAACAAGGCAGCGGGTATCGATCTCCGAGCTTGTTTCAGCTGTATGATGGNAGTTCAGGGAATGAAGATCTTGAAGCGGAAGTGAGTGAACATTGGGAGNTGGGGTTATTGTTTGATNCGAAATCGACGTGGAAATCCGAGCTTCGTGTTTTTCAGACCCGTATCGAAAATGCGATCGATTGGGATGTCGATAGGTATTACAATCGTGATTCGGAGTACTACCAAGGGATCGAGTTCGTCGTTGGTCGACCGACATCATGGGGAGAGGCTCAGGCGAGTTATACCTATATTGACGCACTTTCTGAGGACAAGGCCTTGGCTCGTCGGGCGAGGCATCAGGCGAAAGCCAGTGCGACCTATATCATTGATTCAGTTTGGTCCAGTGAAGGGCGGCTGATTTATTTGGGGCCTAGGCCTGATATCAATGGCGGGCGGCTGTCCTCGTTCACAGATCTTGGAGCTAGCCTTGTCTATCGATGGCAGGATTATCGATTTAGTCTAGGGGGTAAGAATTTGCTGAACCAGACTCCAGCTCCGGCATTGGGGTTTGGGCGTCCTGGGCGGCAATGGTTGTTTTCAGTGTTAAAAACTGTCTCGTTGTAGGGCGGATTGCAGCACTTCAGGGACAATTGAATATAGTTTCTTCCTTTTTAGCCAATCTTTTAACCAAACATTAATTGGGTCCGATAAGTTTATCGGGACGGTTTAGTTATGGGACGTAAGATTGTTTTCCTACTTTCAAAAGTAAAGCCTCACCAAAGGACTTTAAGTTTCCTGTCGGCTCGGGGCCACAGTGTTTATGCATCGACGAATATTCAAAAGGTGATGGATAAAATTCAACGGCGAAAGCCGGACCTGTTTGTCATTAGTTTGGATCATCCAAACCCTATGGTTCACAAGTTGTTTGATCTTGCGGCTAGTTTCGGCGTCAAGGCTGTCCCCGCCGGGGAAAAGGCCACGCCGGTCATTTTGGCCAAGCTAGACAGTTATAAAGTTAAATACAAACTCGTTCCATCGTTAACAGGCGCGAAGATTACCCGGTTACTTGACGTTATGGAAGCGGATGGGGCCTTTGATGTTGACGAGCCTGCCAGTCATTCAAAGCCGATGGATCGGCGAGAAGAGATTTTGTCTCGGCGAAAATCCTATGATGGGTCTGCGGTCTCGAAGCCTCAGGTCCCGAGCGCTGCCAATCCAAGCTCACATCAAGCTGTGCCGCCGGCACTAAAGACCATTCAAGAGCTTAAAAAAGATCTAAATGGATACATCGATGACACTTTAGATGAAACCTTCGAGCAAGGCGACGATGAGTGGCTTCGAAATAGTCCCGGAGAATTAATTAAGCAAGCTCTAGGGTTTCAGGTTCAGGTCGGCGAACGTCGTGAGACTGTTGTCGCGGTGGCCAAGGAAGATGACTCTCTGAAGCTGATCGAGTCCAAGATTCTTGAGGCCTTGAAGACGTCGTTAAAGCCCTCGGATCAAGCGGCTCAAGAGCAGCTAAAAGTCATTGCTCGAAATGTGATTGTGCCAGGTTTACGTCGCGAGGATCTTGTGGGACGTTCGGATAACAAGAAATTGCAAATTCAAGCGGGGCAAGATTTTATTTGTCGCCAACTTGGGGATTGCTCTGAAGTTCGTCGGTTTAAGAAGTCAAAAGATGGGCAGATGCTGGGGCTAAAGGCTCAGCATCTCCATACGCAGCTGCCGCTGCCTTCGGATGTGTTTTTGTACTTTCCCGGTTCCGATAAGTACCTTTGTATGGCGCGAGGTGGACGCCACTTGGATGACCACCTGTTAGATCGCTGGCGTACTAAGGGGATGGTTTTTTACTTTGATCGACAGTACGCCGAGACCTTTTCAAACTATCGCCTGTCGGAAGAAATCCGTCGTCGTCTAGTTGGTGCTGGTTCTCCGGTCGTCGAGTCACAAGAGAAAACCGAGTCTGAGGGCCAAAGCCATATAATCTTTCCCGTCAGTGCGGCTTAGCTGTTTTTTTGGCCGAGCTCTTGCTTTATCTGTGACAGCTTAACTCGCTCGGAGGTGGCTTTTGTCGAAACCTGAGCGATGCTTTGTAAGGTCTGTAGTCGGTCAATATCCAGAGCATCTTGTTTGTCGAAATCACCATCTGTGAAGTTAAGTGGGCACACATCATATTGTGGACTTTCGTTTTCAACCCATTTTAAAGCAACGCCTTGAGATCGGCAGATCATCGGGCGAGCGGCGTAGATCGTGCAGGCGTTTTTGTAGAGAAAGCTGCAGGGTTGAGCCGGGTGTCCACTTGTATCGGCTCCTGTTGCTTGGTCCAATTTCCAGGTCGCGATCAGCTCGGACTTCAGATTGTCGGGCTGGTTTTGAAACCACTGGCGAATCACATCCGCTTCAATGGGAAAGACAGAGAGGTCTTGATGGCAACAGGCACTACAGCCTTTTTTGCACGTCATTTCCTTGGAGTACTTTTTTTCGAAGCTTTCACAAAATTGGTCGACATTTTTCTGAAGGGCCACGATCGGAGAATTTATATCCAATGTCATCCTCTTGATTAGTTGTATGCGGTGGATTCCCTTCTTAATATGACACTATGGGTATAATTTGTCGAATAGCTTTGTTGTGGGCCTTTGCGGGCTCGATGTTGTTGGGGTGTGCTCGGTCACCATTGAAGGACTCAGGAAAACTGTTTCGTCCGACGCAGATGCCACAGGTGCTCTTGGATAGCCTCGAGATGGCGCCCTTGATTGAAGGACTGGAGACGCAGGTTAAGGTGTTGAGTCTCGGAAGTGGTCCCATTCAATTTGGGTCCTACCAAGTGGATCGGGCGGCCTATGTCGACGGATTGAAGGGGCTTATTCAGGCCTATCAGAAGTCTGGGCTGTCGGGCTTTCATGAGGCCGTTCAGCAGAACTTTATGGCGATGGAGCCCTACGGGCAGCGTGATTGGGGCGATGTATTTATCACGTCCTACTATGATGGCCTTTTTCAAGCCCGTTCTAAGCCCCGTGGAGACCTGTTTCAGCCCATATATGGTCGTCCAAAGGATTTGGTTCAGGTTGAGCTGGATGAGTTTCGTCGGTTGAAGTCAAAAGCAAGTGATGAAGAGGATCGTCATTTTAATTGGATGAACGAGTTTAACTATCAAAAGCTAGGCCGGAAGTTTATCGGGAGGTTAGCCCCGTCTGTCGGTGAGGGGCTTCCTCGGGTGATTCCCTATTTTGATCGTCAAGAGATCGACTCTGAACAGGTTTTAAAAGGCAGAAAACTTGAGTTGGCTTATATGGATCCGATGGATGCCTTTTTTATGCAAATCCAAGGNTCGGCGATCCTCGAGTTTCCTGGAGGAAAAAGAAAGCGCTTTGGGTACGACAGTCAAAACGGCCACTCTTATCATGCGATTGGTCGTGAGCTGTTAGACGTCATACCCATTGAAAAGATGAGTCTGCAAAGTATTAAAGCTCACCTAAAGACCTTGCCACCTGAAAAAATGCAGGAGGTTTTGAATACCAATCCGAGTTATGTCTTTTTTCGTGAGTTGAAAGGTCGGTCTTTGACATCGAATGGGACGGAAACCATTCCAGGTCGAACGATTGCAACGGACCGTCGATTGTTTGCAAAAGGAACNCTTGCTTACATGATTTTCGAGCGTCCCTACTTTGATTCCGAATCCAGTCTTGAGCCGGAGTCCACGGGTGTGACCTCACGATTTGTTATAGATCAGGATACCGGCGGTGCTATTCGTGGTCCTGGTCGGGTCGATCTTTATTGGGGGGAAGGTGCCGATGCCGANCGNCATGCAGGTCATATGAAATCACGTGGCCGACTGATTTATTTAATTCCAAAGGGCGCATTGCCAGAAGCAAAGTAGGGGGGATCGATGGCAACNTTGTTCACGCGTATTATTCAGGGTGAATTACCGAGCTATAAAGTANTTGAAACANACATGGTCTANTGTTTCTTAGCATTGGATCAGGTGACAAANGGGCATACTTTGATTGTTCCTCGTATTGAGGTTGATCATGTTCTTGATGTGCCAGATCCCCACTATTCAGAGGTGTTTAAAGTCGCGAAGCAGATTGGAGCATCGATCCAAGAGGCCTTTGGCTATGCGCGGGTCTCTTATATGGTCCAAGGATTCGAAGTTCCTCATTTTCATTTGCATGTATTAGGCTTGAATCAGCCTTCGGATNTNGATTTTGCNTTGGGTCAGCAGCTGCCTCAGGTGGAAATGCAGGACATTCAAAGTCAGATCCTTAAAAACCTGAAATCCAACTGAGGCGGATGAGCTATTGAATGGTGTCTGAGGACTGGTTTGTGTCCTCGACCGTTGAAGTGCCACTTAAGCCAAGGGCACTATTTAGGATGGCTTTTTGCTCTTCGATAATAATTTCAATGAGATCAGAAGGTGGCAATCCGTATAGATCAACAAGCGTACGAAGATTCTTTAGTGGGGGCGAGCAAAGCCCTCTTTCGAAATTCGAAATAAACTGCGAACTCGAGTAGCCAAGCTCATTGGCGACCTGTTGTTGCGTCAGCCCACGGTGTACGCGTTTTTCTTTTAGATACTTTCCTAACCTTTGATGAAGACCTTTTTTGTTCACTACAGCATTCCCCGTTTCCAGATGTATATCTTCCATCGATTTAGACTTAAGAAAGTTTAATGATCGTTAGACCGCTCGTCCAATAATTTTTTAACCGTAAAGTCAGAATGGCCGATTCTGTCCCCCATTAAAAAATTGTATTGTCAGTACCTCGATCTTTTACTGAAATAGGGATCCACTACTAACAGGAGCTAATGATGGCTAAGAAAAAAAAGACAGCGAAGAAGAAGGCAGCTAAGACTCAAGAGATGTTGATCGTAGGAAGCAAGGCTAAAGCGGCTCTCAAGGATCATGACCTGAATGTAGCTGGTGATGCACTTGAAGGTTTGAACCAAATGGTTCACTGGTACATTGCTCAAGCAGCGGCTCGCGCTCAATCAAATGGGCGTAAAACGGTTCGATCNCACGATTTTATGGTGTAAAAAAATCGATCTCGAGACTGGACCCCGTGTCATCGGGGTCTGGNTCNATACTTTATTTCTTAAAAAAANCCTTAACTGTTCTTGTCCGTGCTTTCAAAAATTTTGTCAGCCGAAGCGGCGACAAANCCTTGATACAGTGATCCTGANTCCATTTCATATCTTCGCGCAAACTCATAATAGCAACTNGGNATCTCNAGTTCGCCGTCTGAAAAGTGAACCACTTTGTTTGATGCCATCGTGGATGACTGGGCNAGTANGACGTCAGCACTTCCTTTGATTTCACCACCGCTTGAATTTAGGTTAAAGCCAGATGCTTTNATGAACTCATTGAGTTGTTCGAGTGTTTCGAAGCTTGAAAGCGAGTTGAATAGGATGGTGAAGTGATTGGCGCAGAAGCCAAAAGCGGACATCCATGCCGCGTACTCGCTTTCCTGTAACAAGTCTGTATAGACTTTTTTCGTGCAATTCCAGGGGCGGCCACTGAAACAAAAGTCAGGCTGCGAGGTGGCGTCGTCTGGAAGCTGTTGAACAAGGTCTTCAATGTATGTTTGAGCTTGATCTGAAAGTTGGTCAGTCAGTAGCTCACTGATAAAGATTTTTGGCTGTTGAGGATCGGTGGGCTCCATATGTATGGCATAGAGCTTTTTTTGTTCAAAGTGATATTCGCCTTTGGCTTCGTAGCCCAAGGGGCGAAAGTGCTTTGCAAAGCCTTCGATGCCCAGTTTTGGGTGTTTGATGGTGCGGAAGGCAACGTGATCATTCAGCGGGTTTTCTCCGCGGCCCTCAAGGAGCTGGCGAATTTTATCGGCTTGTGGTGTCAGTTGAACGTATTGATTCCAAAGATTCTTAAACATTTGCTCGGCATTTACAGACATATCGGTCCCCTTGAATTGACAACGAAACATTCTACTGACCAAGATGGGGGATCACAAGAGGAGCCTATATGTTTTATATTATTGTAGGGACCAATCGCCCTGATTCGCGCTCTCGGCAGGTTGCCGAAATCGTCAAAGCCAAGTACAGCCAGCTAGAAATCCAGGCTGAGATCATTGATTTGGCGGAATTGGATCTGACAGCGCTCAAAGGATCGATGTACGGTCAGGAGCTCGAAGGGCCCGCTGGTGACGCGATTAAGAAAATCAATCACGCGGAAGCGCTTGTGATGGTGGTTCCCGAGTACAATGGTGGGGTTCCGGGTGTTTTAAAGCACTTTATGGATTATTGGAGCTATCCCGTTAGTTTTGAATATCGGCCAGTCAGCTATATTGGTTTAGGTGGGCGCTGGGGCGGACTTCGACCTGTCGAGCACCTTCAGCAAATTTTTGGCTACAGGAATGCCTATAGCTTCCCTGAGCGTGTGTTTCTTAGCCAAGTTTGGGATTTATTGAAAGATGGCGAAATTTTGGATCGGGGAGTAAACGACCTGCTATCGACCCAGGTGGACCATTTCGCAAAGTTTGTCCGTGCGCTGCAAGGAGCCGGACTTGATGCGAACTCGAATCGTCCAGGTTAAAGGCTGATCTCTTCTAAGATTTCTTTTTCAAAGGCTTCGTCTTCGGCCAAGATCTTTTCGGCTTCCTCTGTGGTCTGTACAAAGTCTTCTGTCGAGAACTCTTGGCTGACTTGAACATCGGTTAGCTCTTGTGATGGTGCTGCGTCAGTGGCTCCGTAAGAAATGGATGCGGCAAAAGTGATTGCTAGTAGTACGGCGGTTTGATTCATGTCTTCCCCTCTTTTCTTAGTCTTTGTTTAAGCAAAGGTCCTGCCAGTCTCAGTATGCGGTCAGGACCATATCAGCCCGATTTTCTCAGATTGAAACGTCGAAGTCTTTGATCCTGCTTAGTTACTTCTCACTTTTAGCGTTCGACTTTGAAACGCGGAAATGTCGTAGGTATTCGGGTTCAGTGGGGCTTTGTCCAAAGGCCTTTACCTTCATCTTCAATATGTTTCCTTGAACCTGGCTTTCGACCACTAAATAGTTAGGCTCGTAGAGGGCAAATATTTGCCTTGGGTTTCTTGGGTTTTTAGAGGCCGGCGTGATGTCTGCGTGAATGCCGCTACTGGTGAGCTCCAGTGTCGAGTAGCCGACGTCTTTCGGTTGAACTTTCATAATCTCAAGTAGGTGGCGATCTCCAGATAGAAATACCACAGCGGGCCAAGTCGAACGTAGCTTCGCTCGGAATTTTTTAAAGTCAGCAGGGTGGTAACCTTCGACGGACTCTGATTTTTGGTAGGCTCCGAAAAACTGATTTCCATTGATTAAATAGACGGGTTCATTCGATTTCAGCAACTCCTGTTCGAAAAAGGATAATTGGTCTTTACCCCAATGAACGCCGTTCGGGTCGACTTTTGTCGGCGTCCGAAAGTAGCGATCATCCATAAAGGCAAAACGATGTTTACCGGCTTGAAACAGGAAAGAGGCGCCAGGGCCTTTTCTGAGTACTCCGGGGGACTCTGGCTGGCTGAAGTATTGTTGGAAAATCTCAAGGGCCGAGCCTTTATATTCGTAGTCTGCACCGCCATTGTTGACGCCGTAGTCGTGGTCATCCCAGATCGCTAATACCGGGGTTAAGGCCTCCTCTTTGTAAAAGCTGAGGGTGCGGCGACTTTGAGAATATCGATCCCACAATTGCTCGGGATGAGCTGGACCTGCTGGGAGGGATCTCACTTTGTCGGCGTAGACATTGTCGCCGATGAATAGGTGAAGGTCCACGTTCTGGCCATTCAACTTTTGCAGCATGGGGGCTAAGCTTTCGGCGTAATGGTCATTCATGCAGGACGAAACTGAAAAACGAAGTTTCGATTTATCCAGGTCTAAGTTTTTGAACTGACGCCGATCGATCAAATTTGCTTGCTGGTCAATAACGTCAAAAAGGTAGGTGACACCTGGGTTTAGGTTTTTGATATGAAACTGTTCGACGATCCAGTCGGAACCAGGAAAGGACGACCGTCTGTCGACCTTCAGTCGAAACGCTTTATCATGGGCCCCTAGTGGGTAATGTAAATAGACCAGCTCTTGGTGCTTGTGGCGAAGCACATTGATGTAGGTCTCCGTTTTGGTCGTCAGCCCTTGATAAATGGAAAGGCGGTCCTGTGGGTGAATCATAGGAGTCCACTTGGGAACGCCGGTCAACTCGCAGGCGGCTGTGGCCTTGGCATCGCAGAGCTCTTTTAATTGAGGGCTCGGCTGTTTTGTTTTGGTCTTTGTGATGCTGTTTAAATACAGTTCCTGCGCCCGGGAAGCCCGATCTTGTTCCACGGAATCGGCAAATTGAACGGCCAGCTGTTGGAGTGTTCCTTTTGTTGAGCACCCGGAAAGAAGGAGGCAAAGAGTGATGAGGCGGGCTGAATTCATGTGAGCTCCAGTTGAGAGTGTGATTTGCAAAAATTGTCATGTGAAATTGAAAGTCTTTCAAGTCGGGGTGATGTCAATTGCTGCTACGGGAGGATCTGCTAGATCTGGTGCCGGGGAAATTTAGGGGGAAAGAGTGACTTTCTATAGTTATTGTCCGCGCTGTCAGTCGGAGCTGAAAACCGATGCTGAGTTCGACCAAACATGGTTTTGCACCGACTGCCATTGGTCGTCCGAGACCACCTATCAAAAACTTCTAAAGCTCGTATCAAAGCGAAGAACATCTATACTGATGACGGTGTTTGCGGTGATGCTGGCCGGGTTTTATCACTTGATGCACTGGGATAATTACTCACCGAAAGTGATTGCTTTACAGGCTAAAGATCTTGTCGGCATGAACACAGCCGAGGATTTCGAAAGTTTCGCATTGATTTGCAAAGCTCGCGGAATGATGGACTGCTATGTCGATAATTACGGTAAGGCGCATCGTTTGGCGCCAGATCAGCCCGAGTTGGCGGCCGAGTACGGAATTGCCTTAGGGCGATCTGGGGCCTCCGAGCAAGCTATGACCGTTCTGAAAGGCTATATCGAAAAAGGTGGTCAGAACCTGGATGCGGCATTTGATTACGCTAAGATGTTAGGGGCCGCTGGCGAACTGAAAGAGGCTTCAAAGATCTTTAAGTTTATTATCGACGCAAAGCCTGGGATCCTTCAGGTTACGGTGATGAATTCATTTATCGGGATGTTGATGGATGCGGGCCAATACAAGCAGGTCATCAAAGAAATTAAGACCTTTCGGCGAGAAGCTAAAAGTCTTCCAACCTTGATGAATGCAGAGCTAGAAGAGGCCCGTAAGGCTTTGAAGCCCAAAGGACGAAAGTCAGCCCGTCGTAGCAAGCGTCGAGGCCGGTCGCGTCGTCGCCTATAGTTGGTTGTCTATTGGGACGCCACCGAAAGTAAGTCTGGGCGTGTGTCTTCAAGGCCATGCTCAAGGCGAAGCTGGTGAAGAGGGCCTAATCGCGATCGAGAGCTGCGACAGGTTTCCAGCTTGCCACATGTCCATTTAAGCTGGAACAGCTGGGCGACTCGGTTGGAGGCTAGGCGAACCTGGTCCACGGCGTAGTCCTTCACTTTGGCTTGGACTTCCATCGATGTGGATTTTTCTAGGTCGTCAAAGTGATGGTAGTCGATGGATAAAACAAACCGAGGGGCTGTGTCAGGTCCTTGAAGGCGCGCCGAAAGGTTAATGGACCGGCGGTGAAAGCGCCTTTCCCGGTAACCACACGTCGCCATGCTTGTCTTTTCTAAAACGAGATCAGCTTCTATATGCCTTGGAGAGTTCGGCATTAAGCGCTGAAGCGCCAAGGGTGTTTGAAGACGCACCTGAAGCTCCGTGGGGCATTTTTCACTGAGAATGGCTTGAGCTGGTAAGCAGATACCCATCAGGGTGGCCCCTGCTAGTAGGCCCGTCCATTGACGAAACATAATAATTCCCTATCGTGATCTCAGTTGGGGTGGCTATCATGGTAAATTCTTCAGACCAACAAAAACCGTCACCGGCTTGTAAAGTTTTCAAAGTGCCTATTTTGCTGTCTGAAAGATAGGCAGCCACTAGGGGCTAGCTTTGATTTGGAGAATAACACAATCATTATTTATGCCTACTGTCAGGGAACTGTTAGTTTGCATGGCCCGATATTTTGGTTCTCGCGGGAATAGGATAAAGGTGGAAGTAATGGATTATTCAATGAGCCAAATCTTTATGATTGTCGGGTTTCTTGCGGCGGCCTATTCGATTGTTGCGAACGATGCGATTCAGACCTTGGGAACCTTTTTGTCTTCGAACTCTAAACGGCCTTGGTGGGTATTGTGGTTGTTTGCCTCCTCGATCATGGTCGCTGTCATTATATATAGTTGGTATCAATATTCGGGTGACGTCTCTTATGGGCGCCTTTCTAAGAAGTTTCCGGTTCCTGAAACCTTCACTTGGATTCACGCGGTTCCACCGATCATTATTATCTTTTTAACTCGATACGGGATTCCAGTGAGTACGACCTTCCTTGTGTTGACGGTGTTTGCTCCCGGGGCCTTAAGCGCTATTTTGACCAAGTCTTTGTTGGGTTATGCCGTCGCATTTGTCACAGGAATGATCGTCTATGTGCTGACGTCAAAAATATTCGAAAGCCGGTTTCTTCAGACCAGTCACGAGCGGGCGCCGAACTACTGGGTGGGCTTGCAATGGGTTTCGACAGGGTTCTTATGGAGCCAATGGTTGATACAGGATTTGGCAAATATCTTTGTCTATATGCCGACGCGTCAGTTAAACGTCACAACGATGTTGGGTTGTGTCGGGTTGCTTGTTCTTGTGCACGGAGCGATTTTTTACCGACGGGGTGGAGCGATCCAAGTGATCGTTAATGAAAAGACGAACACCACGGACATTCGTTCGGCGACGGTGATTGATTTTATCTACGCCCTTATTCTTTTCTTCTTTAAGAACCTGTCGAATATTCCAATGAGTACCACGTGGGTCTTCCTTGGGCTGTTGGCAGGCCGAGAGCTTGCTATGGCGATTCGCCTGAATCATCGAACGAAATCAGGAACAATGTCGTTGATATTCAGTGATGCATTCAAAGCGGGGATCGGTTTGGCGATTAGTGTGGCTTTGGCATTAGGCCTTCCGGCCTTGGCCTAAAACTGGAGGCGAAGGTGAAAAAGGTTGTCGTTCTTATTGATGATGCTGATGAATTTCTAGAGCACTATCGTGATCTTGCTGTTTTGCGGGAAGTCGCCCAAGGGGCTGATGTGCACTATTTGAATGTATTCGAGAAGACCTATTACAATAATGAATTTTCTGAATACTCCTGGCCACCGGCCGAAAAGTTCCCTGAGATCGTTCAAAAAATGGAGCAGAAGTTGGCTCGGTTGAACGACAGAATCGATTTAGGGGCTGAAAAGGTCGAATTCCACTGCCTTGTTGAGAGCGGTGCGGCTGACGTGGTCATTGATTTCCTACGGGGGCAAAAGGCGGATCTCTGCGTTGTGGCAACTCGGGGTATCCAGGGCGTTCTATCCGTCTTTGTGAGCTCGATGGCTGAGCACCTGCTGAAGTTTTCCCCTTGCCCAGTCCTCGCATTGCGCCCTAAGGGCTAAGCGGCTAGACTAGCCGGATGAAAATTCGGCGTTCTCAATTATCAACAAAATCTCAAGAAATGAAGCCTCTTTTAGAGGCTGTCTTCCAGCAACTTGTCGATCGAGCCCCGGCTTCGGTCTATGCCTCTGTGGTCTACGAGTGTCGATCTAAAAAGTCGGTGACCGTTTACCCGCAAAGCGTTGAGGTCGACGATAAAAGTATGGTGGGTGTGAACCTTCGATACTTAGTCGGGGCGACCATGTATGAAGAGGCGACGAACCTGATTGATCAAGCGAGCCTAAATGAATGTGTTGAGCGGCTGGTCCAGCGGGTGGTGGATCACGGTGGCCAGGATAAGGCTTATCGGTCTCCGACTTGGGCCGAGCGTGTCGCCGAAGGATTAGAAAACGACATTGTGGAACAGATCCCAGAAAACCCAGCACCAGAAACCTGGGTTCACTTTGGAGTTCGTCATGCTGAAGATCTTCCTACGGATCAGGCTGAGATGGTCCGTCTGGCTAAAGAAACCTTTTCTGATGTTTGGGATTTTAGATTATCACTTGGGGAAGATCACCCCGCAAGAAACCCAGACCAGCTTCGCGTCGAGCTGAAATTCGCCACGGATGAGTTTCTGTTTATTGATTCGTCCGTTCGGATGTCTCAGGCGATCACGCGAAATCGCCAGATCCCTGTCTTAGTAAAGGGACATGATAGGTCCTTCGTTTTACAAGGTGGGATTGGTGGTCTGGAGTCGGTTAGTTTGGATGCCGATCACTATCAAACCTTATATGACAAACTAGCTAAAGCTTTAACGGCCGAGCGGATGAGCCCAGGGCGTTACAAGTTGCTGATGTCGCCGTCCTTGGCTGGTGTTTTTGCTCATGAGGCTTTTGGGCACTCTCAAGAAGCCGACACTTGGGCTCGTGAGAGATCAAAGGCACGTGAGCTTTATCTATCGAAACAACCGGTGGGAAATGAGCACGCGACGATTTTGAATAACCCAGCTATCTACGATAACGGAGATTCGGGCTTTGGGGCTTGGGGGAGCTACTTTTTTGATGAGGAAGGGTGGCTTGCTAAAAAACAGTATCTGGTTAAATCCGGGGTGTTGCAGCAGCCGATGACCAACCTGACCTCGAGCTTGCGTCTGAATATTCCGCGCTCGGCGAATGGCAAACGTGAAAATTTTGGCCATGCGATTTATTCAAGGCAAACCAATACCTATTTCGAACAGGGTGATCTGACGTTTATGGAACTGATTGGTCTAGTGGACTATGGTTTCCTGGCGACCGAGCCTTTTGGTGGCATGGAAGACCCGAAAGGGATGGGCATCCAGGTGGGTATGCAGTATTTGGAAGAAATCCGGGATGGCGAGTTAACAGGTCAAACTTTTAAGGCGCCAAATGGTGGGGCTGTTCAGATGACAGGATCGGTTCAAGAGTATCTTGAGAACATATTAGGGCGATCAAAAATTGATGCCTTTTCCGAGGGCCCAGATGAGTCTGTCCATCCGTGGAACGAACTGGGTGGTTGCGGAAAGTACCATAAAGAGTTCGTCGAAGCCGGTTGTGGTGGGCCGTTCTTGTTAGTTGATAAAGTTCTTTTGGGGTAATTTATGAGTTCATTGTTTCCAAGTTTAGACCAGATTAAGTCCACCCTTATGGATAGTGATCAAGTGTTGTGGTGGCGGGTTTTCGACAGCCGTTCTCGAAGAAGCGAAGCCTATCTTTTGAAAAATGAAGGGCGGATTGAAGCTGACCAAAATCGTGAAGTCTCCGAGCAACAGGTTGAGGTCGAGCTTGCTGTATCCTTAGGTGACGAATCTCAGGGGCGGGTTCGAAAGGCTCTGGCCATCGGTGTCGATATAGAGACTCAGGTTCAGCAGATGATCCAGCTAGCGATGCTTTCGGAAGAAAAAAGCTGGTCCTTAATGGACAATGGAAAATCCTACGAAAAACAGACCAAGGCTTTTACAAGTCAACAGACCGGCGAAGTCCTTCAAGGAATCATCCATCGCCTGGAGCAGGCTCTTGAAGATCCGGCGGTACAGCAGGGCTTGTTCAATTCGGCAGAGGTGTTTTGTGAACACAAACAGGTTCGTGTTCTGAATTCGGCAGGGTTAATGTCCTACGAGGAAAAGGCGCGGATCTATTTCGAAACCTGTTTTGCCTACCGGCATGACCAAGGCGAAGATGAGTTCATGCTTACCGAGTGGGCGGAAAACCCGGATCAAATCGATATACTTGGGCTATGTCGTCGAAGTGTCGAAGGAGCAAAGCAGCTTGGCCAGGCCGGCTTACCAGTGTCTGGATCCTATAGTGTTCTTTTGACGTCTGATGTGTTGATTGAATTGTTTAATGATTTACGTAGCCAAATGAGCCTTAAAAACCGTTACGAAAAGATCCCCTATCTAGCTCCGAAAACAGAACTAGTGGCGGGATTCGAAGGGACTCCTTTTGAGTTTTATTTGGATCCTGAGCAGGATGGGTCGTTTGGGCAAAAAGCTGTGACTTCAGATGGAGTGGAGCAGCGGGTAACGGCCCTGGTTAAGGGGAACCAGGTCGTCGAATCGATATCACCGGTTCAGTACGCTACTTATTTTGGACAGCCACCTTCTAGCTCGATGGGCTGTATGCGAATCGATGCTGAATGTCGTCCAATGGAGCAGGTGTTAGAAGATCTGGATCGTCCGCTGTTAGAGATCTTGCAGTTTTCTGGCTTGTTCACCAATCCGATGGATCTGACGTTTTCCTCTGAAATTCGATTGGCTCGAATTTATGATCCAGATTTGAAGCAGTGGCGGTATGTCAAAGGTGGAAACTTGAGTGGCCGATTTATTGAAAACCTAAAAGGAGTTCAATTTGTCGGGCCAAACAAAATGCAAAATACTCGGCTTTACAGTGATGCAGAGCTCAGTTATTTCGGTCCGCAGGCAGCGATCTTGTCTGGGGTCAGTGTGTCTTCATAGCTGAATGAAAGGCTTATCGTGAAACGTGTTTTAACAGGAATTAAATCAACTGGTCAGCCACACCTTGGAAACTATTTAGGTGCGATGAGACCTGCGATTCAAATGACAAAAAAGTTGGATCAGCAAGAGTCCTATCTTTTTATTCCCGATTACCATTCGTTGATCTCTGTTCATGACGGAAATGAACTGCGTCAATCCAACTATATGGTGGCTGCGACCTGGATAGCTTGTGGGCTTGACCCGGATAAAACGGTTGTTTATCGGCAATCTGATGTCCCAGAGATTTTCGAATTGAACTGGATTTTGTCTTGTTTCACTCCTAAAGGGTTTATGAACCGAGCTCATGCTTATAAGGCGAGGCTGCAAGACAATGAAGAGCAAGGTCGGTCCGACCTGGATACCGGCGTTTCGATGGGCCTGTATAATTACCCTGTTTTGATGGCTGCCGATATTTTGTTGTTTTCGGCAGATGAGGTCCCTGTTGGCGAAGATCAGGTCCAGCATATTGAGTTCGCCCGGGATATTGCGCAGAAATTTAACCACGCCTATGGGGACATATTAAAGCTGCCAAAGCCGGTGATATCTTTAGCTAAAACCATTCCTGGTTTGGATGGTCGAAAGATGTCGAAAAGCTACAATAACCATATTCCGGTATTTGCCCCCGAGAAGAAGCTTCGAAAGCTCGTGATGAAAATCAAGACGGATTCTTCGGCGCCAGAAGACCCAAAGGATCCAAGTCAGTCGACCATTTTCGACCTGTTTAAAGAGTTCTCATCCAAAGATGAACAGCTGGATTTGGCGAAAAGATACGAGACCGGTATTGGCTGGGGTGAAGCCAAGCAGGCCTTGTTTGAAAAAATGAACGAAGAACTGGCCCCTAAGCGCGAGGTTTATGAGGTCACTATGGCAGATATCGACGCCTTAGAGAAGGTGCTTGCCGCGGGAGCCGAGAAGGCTCGAGTGGTCGCCAGAAAACTATTGGGCGAGGTTCGATCGGCTATTGGTGTTTAGATGAAAGTCACAAAGCTTTTTGTTCATCCGATTAAGTCGTTGAAGTGTGTCCCCGTTAAGCAAATTCAGGTTCACCCTGGGGGCGTTCGAGGGGACCGTGAATGGATGGTCATCGGGGCGACAAACCGATTTGTTTCTCAACGAGAAAAACCAGTGATGGGGCAGATTGGCGTGGTCGTCGACGAGGACGGTGTGACTTTAGACTACCAGTCTCATATTGTCCGTTTCGATCTTTCTGAAGGGCTTGGTGACCGTCTACAAGCTGAGATTTGGAATGACAGCGTCGCCGTTGAAAGAGTCTCGGACAAAGTCGACCAATTTTTAACGGATGTGATCGGTGCGCCGATGAAGCTTGTTCGTAAATCGGGTCCCAGGATGATGCCCGAAAAGTATGGAGAGCCACGAGATTTGAAGTTCGTGGATGGCCTTCCTGTCTTGCTGATTTCGGAAGAATCCTTACAATTTCTAAATACAAAGGTCGACCACACCATTGAGCATCAGCGGTTTCGGTCAAATATTTGGGTTGAGGGTGGTTCTGCCCCGCATTGGGAAGACAGCCTAACAGACTTTAAGTTGAATCAGATTTCGTTTTCTAACGTGAAGCGGTGTTCGCGCTGTAAGATCGTCAATGTGGATACCGGTTCGGGGCAGGTCATGAAAGAGCCCCTAAAGACCTTAGCCGGTTATCGGTTGAAGGATCGAAAAATTCTGTTCGGGGTGAACCTTGTGCCAGACAGGTCTGGAATCGTTCGCATCGGCGACGAGCTTAGTGAATAAGGTCTTCAAAGCTGTATAGGTTTGTCATCTCGGAGGCGATTATCTGTGCGCCGGGATAATCGGATATGGTCTGGCGTCGGCTTGTGTAACAGTTGTCTTGCCGGTCAGTAATTCGTTCGAGGCGCCATTCGGTATCGCCGGGCCCAAAAAGTAAAAAGGAGCAGTGGTTTTTGTAGACCGCGTCTGGTTGGCCATCTTCTGCTAGAAGGTATCTTTCGGTATAGGTCCAGTTAAAACCGGGAAATCGATCTTGGATATCACTGAAGGCGGCATCACAGTTTTGAATCAACGACGACCCTTGGTAGGTCACCATAATGGTGTTTCGATTCTTTTTTGATGAGAGTTCGATAAAGCAAGCAGCGTAGTTTCGATCGGGCTGGTGTCTTTGTTTGTAGATCAGGGTTTCAGCCTGGAGTTTGTAGTTCATTTTCAAGTTGGTTGTGATAAGAACGCTTTCGACGTCCTCACAGGGCTGTTTCGAGTCCACCATCATGGATTTCGTTTCGTCATGTCCCGAAGTGTAGGTGAGTTCGCAGCGATAGGTTTCTTCGAAGAATTCGGTCTCGTCGACTTGTTGTGAGGTTAGGTTGGCTGGGGCCCGTTGAACCACTTGTGGGAGGTGGGTCCCTTTGTATAAGAAGAAGGCGGCTCCGGTTATAAAAACACCAGAAAGAAAGAGACTGGCCAAGGGTTTTGCAGAGGGACTAGGCATATCCTAAGTCTATCCTGGCCAGGTTGTTGAAGCAAAATCCTTCCTTGTGGTTGGCTGCTTCTGTCTTATTTGACTCGAGGAAGGTCGGTAAAAAGGACCCCTGTTCAATCGGCTATAGCATTCTGCCGATGTTTTGGTCAGGAGATCTCATGTCAGCCGCTGAAGACCTATTTTCTGAAAACTACCAAATCATCGACTCCTTGAAGGAAACGACTTTCTTTCAGCAGATCCCAGAGGACTTGATTCTTGAAATGATCCCTCTTGGGACTCGCCGNATTGTNAAAGTGAACGATGTTTTGATCACTCAGGGGCGTGAAAANAAGAAAATCCTGTTCCTTTTAAGTGGTAAATTAGACGTCTTCGTTTCAGGAGAAATCGTGACGACGTTGGATAAGCGTGGTGACGTCGTCGGGGAGATGGGCCTGATAAATGAAGCTCCGGCGAGCGCGACCATTCGGGCTGCCGAAGCGGNGGTGGTTTTTGAATTTGATCGCCAGTCTATCGTCGAGTTAGGAATACTGACTTCCGGCTACTTTCAGGCGGCCATCTATAAGCGTGTCGGACATGTTCTTTCTGACCGCTTGAAAAAAACCAATGAGAAAGCCAAATCTTTCGAGCGAACGGCTCGGCAGCTTGAGGCTGCCAAGCTGAAGCTTGAGGTTCTGAATCAGAATCTGGAAATCAAGGTTGAAGAAAGAACAAAGGACTTGATTGACAAGAATAAGCAGCTTGAGTCCAAAAATGAAGAGCTTGTAGCTAGTATGAAGCGACTGGAAGAGGTTCACTCGAATCTTTCAACGACATTGGATCGAGTTGCTAAACTGTACGATCAGGATCTGCCAAAGCTTGATATCCAACTGGAAAGCACCGGTTTCTACGAGATTGAAAAAGACAAAGATGAAAAAACGGGTATCCGCAATCAGATTCGCCAGGTCATTGAAGGCTTAAGTCCTTTGATGGACAGCTACCGAGCTGAAATGTCGTTGTCTTCAAAGAAAGTTCTATTACTTGAAAAGGATCGAAAGCAGCAGACCTTAGCTAAGCTTGCGCTAGGTGGGACTGGTGTCGAGCTTCATATTGTTGATAGTATCGAGTCCGCCATGGATGAGTTTCGCAAGACGACCTTTGATATGTTGGTTCTTGCATCCGATTATGTCGAGTTTTCAGCGGATATTCATCAGATGAACCCTGAGCTTGATATCGTTTTGACCACATCCGAAGAGCTCCCAGTGTACGTTGATTATGCACGTAAGTTCCCGTTTATCCGACACGTGATCGTTCGCAACGGAGAGGATCGNACCTTCACGTTGAAGTCCATTTCGACCACAGTGAAAAAGCTAACTTCGAATGATGTTTTTGGATTGGGGAAATATTTAAGTTGGGGGGTTGAGACCCATAATTTGGATGTTTANCGGAGTGATCAGAGAANTGATGCCATTGNGCAAATGGAAGAGTATTTTTCCGGNTTGGGAATTCGAAAAAGTGTGATTGAGCGCTGCTCGTTCGTATCTGAAGAATTGTTGATGAACGCGATCTACGATGCACCTGTGGATGAGTGTGGAGAGAGTCTGTATAACCACATGGCGCGGACGGATACGATTATTTTAAATGAAGATCAAAAAGCTCAGTTTTCATTCGCTTGTGATGGAATCCTTGCTGCTGTCTCGGTGAAGGACCCGTTTGGGGCCTTGGACCGCAAAACGGTTTTGGACTATCTTGTTTCTTGCTATTCAGGAAACGAGGGTCGTTTAAATGACAATAAAGGTGGCGCAGGTCGGGGGCTTCATCAATTGATCGAAGCCTCTGATTTAGTTGTTTTTAACGTTCGAAGTGGCTTCCAGACAGAAGTGATCGCCCTTTTTAACGTGGATATGAAGGTCGCGAAACAAGGGAATTCACCCTCGTTTCACTTTTTTGATGTTAAATAGTCTAGTTGGCAAAAGCTGAGGCTAAGAAGTCTTTCATCTTGGCCCAGGATTTCTTGTCAGCGTCTTTGTCGTAAGCCAGGGGAAGCTTAAACTTTTTTCCTAAAGCCGTTGCCCCAGGGTTGGTGAACGCGTGGACAGCCCCATCGTAGTCGATGAACTGGAAATCGACTTTTGCGTCCTGCATCTCTTTTTTGAATGCCGCGATATGTTCTTTTTTAACAAAAGGGTCGTCGGCACCATTTAGAACAAGGACCTTGGCCTTCGTCTGTCCCGGTTTTGCTTGGACTGTTGAAGCGAGTGAACCGTGAAAGCTAACGACACCCTTTAGTGGAATCCCCATGCGGGCCATATTTAGAACGACGCCACCACCGAAACAGTAGCCGATCGCCGCGATATTTCCTTCGACCCCAGGCTGTTGTTTTACGATGTTCATAGCGGCTTCAAACCGGCGTTTCGCCCGTGGCATATCCGAGTTTACTTTGCCGGCAAACTCACCAGCTTGTTTTGGGTGGCCAGCGGTTTTTCCGTCACCGTACATATCCAAGGCAAATGCTGTGTAGCCCATTTCTGCTAGCTGCTTGGCGCGGTTTCGAACGTATTCGTTGTGTCCCCACCATTCATGAACAATGATCACCGCAGGGCGTGGGCCTTTTGTATCGGGAAGTGCTAAAAAACCTTTGAAGCTTTCTTTTCCTTCTTTATAGCTGACTTCTTCTGTTGTTATGGCCCAAGCAGGTAAGCTTGTGACGGCAAGTAAAAGCCCAAATAGGAGTCTCATTGGTTGTCCTTTCTATTGGCTGAACCACCTTTATCGTAGCTGGTGTTTAGTTGTAATCCGGCTTCGTAAATTTTGTTCATCCATTTTGGTGATAGTTTGAGGTGATATCCTACCTTTAGAACCTGATTCATTAAAGCTTGTCTGTAGACGCCGTTGGTCTGAAACCGAATGGCCGAGGTGACGCTTGCTAGAGGAAGAACTTCAGGTGGTCCAGATCGAGCGAGCAAGCGACTGATATAGGTGTCCTCGAAAATATCCATTTCTGGAAGAGGAAGGTTTTCTTCGATCAGAGATTTTCGAAGGAAGATACAATGGTCTAGATAAAGAATTCGAGAGGTCTTCGGTCGTATTCGATTGGAATAAAAAGAGGTGAAGTTCAGCAGCCAGTGGTCGACATCAAACTGGTGTGTAAACCCACCCCAGTTAAGCACCTTATGTCTTTGGGCTAGATAGATATAGGCTTCGGAAGGTAATAAAGATCTAGGGTGCTGTAGTAGGACCATATCGGTCTGGGCACTTTGGATACCAAAACTTAGACGCTCTGCACGGGTTTGGCCTTTTATGTGCACGACGGAAGTCTGATATTGTTTTACCACCTCGAGGGTCCTGTCGGTGCTTCCGCTATCGACGACTAATGTATAGATGCGGTCATTTTTTGGAATGGACGAAAGAATTTGTGGAAGGATCTGAGTCTTTTCTTCGTTCAAGGTCGGGATAATGACTGTAAGGCCGTCAGGTTTCATGAGGCCAGTCTAGAAACACTCGTCGAGGCTGTCTATTAATAAGGACAAATTCGAGTGAATCAGCGTTTGCGAATGAAACAGCTTGTCGTTTCATTTTTAAATAGGCCTTTTCACTATGAGACACCTTCATATTTGTTTCATGTTGAGACTCTAATATCATTTGGTTGTCGATTAGGTGATCGATGTTCTTACTTTAGTCACTCAGATAAAACTTAGACGACTGTCAACCGGTACGACTTCTGCATATTAGTTACGAGACGGTAAAGAGTTTCAACAGAGGATCCGATAGGACTTTTGTTGTGGGGGACCAAGATGAAACAAACACCTAAAGGTTTTGCGAACGCAAGGCAGAAGACGATTGTAGTGATCACTCTTCTATTATTGCCTTTGCTTTATCAAAATTGTGCTTCGGATCACAGTTTTGACCCGAACTCCTCTTCGCTATCGTCTGATGACCAGAGCGAGTTGCTGGCCTCTGCTGAACAGAAGTCTTTGGCGACTTTGTCTGTCAGCTGTGTGGGTTGCCACAATGAAGAGTCTGTAGAAAACGGAATGGTAGATCCGTTGGATCGTCAGTATTTAATAGATGAAGGCTATATCGTTCCAGGGCAGCCTCAGGACTCGCCCCTATATGTTGCGATCGTCGACGCCATTGAGCCGCGAGATGCTGGGGCCTTGTCGACCGAGGAAAAGATCGCGATTCGCGATTGGATCAATTTCTTAGGTGATAACTATAGTGACCGTATTGATGGTGTGCCGGATCTTCCGGGAGAAGAACGTCCGCCGGGAACATACACAGAAGTCGCTGGTGTGATTCAGCGGAACTGTGGCGGATGTCACATTAACGGGAACCAAGCTAAATTTGGAACCTACGAGCAGCTTCTAAATGGTTACGTCATTCCGAATAATTTAGCTGGAAGTTTGTTGTGGGAACGAATCATAGACGGAACTATGCCGCCGGCAGGTATGAACCTATCAGCTGAGGATGCTCAGATTCTAAGCTCGTGGGTTACTGCAGGTGCTTTAAATAACTAGGACGTGATGATGAAGTCAGTGAGAATGAGTCGACATTTAAAGGTACGGATGAAGCTAGCGCGACGTAAGTTGCGTCAGCTAAAGCCTCACCAAGTGAAGCCTTTTGTGATGATTTTTGTCTCTTTAATCGTGATTCTTCCGTTTCAGAACTGTAACCCCGTTGCAGATATCGACACGGAAGACACTGCAAATCGAGGAATCGCTTCTAGCGATGGAAGCTCTGACGCTGGCGATGGTTCTGGTGGTGATGATGGGTCATCGGGTGGTGACGTTGGTGAAGCGACGCCGACTCCAAGTCCGACGCCGACACCGACCCCGAGCCCAACCCCTGCTCCTCCTCCGGTTTGTTTGTATACATCGAATAATGCTCCTGTGATCGAGTCCATTACTGCAAAAGTGGGGAAACGATGCGATCAAAGTGGTGGAGACCGAGCCTTATCCAGTGATACTTTAAATGTGAACGTCAGCCAGGGGATGTACTCTGGGTCTGATCCGCAGGTTTATCTTTGTGTGACAATGAACGTGGGTGCGGGTGAAAACGCCGATCAAAGCTTTGGTGGCTACGATGATGTTCGAACCGGTCGGCAATCAGGTTCAGGACCTGGGAATCTCGATTTAGGAAACGCTCGGGATCAACAAAGTTTGGGCGGTGGACGCTATCGCTTTGGTATACCGATCAATATCGATGAAGAAGACGGCGAGTGCTTGAACGGAAACTACCGTGTTGAGATCAACGTCAGTGATGCTGTTGCAAATTGTCCAGAGCTTGCTCCGGCGACTTCAGCCCCTGAAATGATCTACGTTCAGCTTGTAAACAAGTGCCCATCCATTGTTAAGTATGATGCCAACCCGGTTTACAACCAATCCGTTGCTGGAACACGTGTTTCAGCTGATGGCAACTACGCAGTGGCGTCTTCGCCAGGGGATGATTCAGCTGCTGGTAACGCCGGTGCTGCCATTGTTTTCGAGCGCGGTTCAGGCAACAGTTGGTCTGAGCTGGCCGTATTAACTGCGAGCAATGCACAAGTGAACGATGCGATCACTGGTGTAGATGTTGAAGATCTTGGTGGCGGAAATTTGATGGTTGTTGCTGGCGCTCCTGGAACAGGACGTGCCTTTGTCTTTGTTCGGTCAAGTGGGTCTTGGAGCCAAGTTGCGACTTTAACGCCTCCAGGTGGCGGAGCAGGAACATTGTTTGGTGATGATGTTTCGATTTCTGGTGGCCAAATTCTTGTAGGTGCTCCGAGTTATCAGACAACAGGTGCCGCTTTCTATTATTCAAGTTATAGCGCATCCGCGGCGACCATTAAGCCAAGTGGAATTCCAAATTTTGGTGAGTACGGCAAGTCTGTGTCGATCGAAGGATCGAAAGTGGTTGTCAGTTCAATTGGCCAAGAAGCTGTTCATGTCTTTAGCACATCTAGTCTAACGTCACCTTCGATTGTTCTTACGAAGCCAAGCGGAGCCAATGGTTTTGGTACCGCGGTGGCTGTTGAGGGGTCTCGAATCGCAGTGGGTGCACCAAATGAAAAGATTGGGAACCGCACTGACGCTGGTGCCGTCTATGTTTACAACTCGGCCAATGGATCTCAAACCAGCCGAATAGCTCGCCCAGAGGCCGATGCTGGATCTGAGGATTTATTTGGTGATGACGTGGCTTTCGCGCGCGGTAACGCCAATCGACTAATCGTTGGGGCCTCAAGAAAAGCTGCCGGAGTCGGAGCTGCTTATTCATACCAGTTAAACCTGGGCACCTCGAACAGCAACTATGTGTTTAAAATGCGAGCGCCTCGTGGCGATCGAAATGGTGGACAGAACAGTGACCGTTACGGCTCGGCCGTCGCAGTGACTTCAAATGGCTATGCCATCATTGGTTCACCCAATGAAGAAGAATCGAACGGAAACAGTCAGCCCGATGTCGGAGCTGTTTTCTTTACAGACATTCCATAGGGGAGAAGGAATACGTCATGAAGCAAGTGATTCTAAAAATGATAGCACCAGTCTTATTGCTCGTATGGGGTAATCAGTCCCTAGCTCTCGATATCTTTGGCCGCGATGCTGCTGAAGGTGGGCATGGAGTGAAAGATGGATTGGAACTTCTATACACCTTTGAACCTTCCGAGGTTAATGCAGCTTCAAAGCTGATTTCTGCGAAGGGTGGGGCCAGTGCTCCTTTCGATTTGCAAGTCTTCGGTAGCTTTAGCTCGACAGGGGCTGTTCG
>NYZX01000039.1:0-4780 GCA_002686065.1 Pseudobdellovibrionaceae bacterium
TTTGGTGATGGCTCGAGCCTGGAGCGTGCATGCTGATTATGTTTTCTTGGATCAGCCGACATTCGGTTTAAAGCATTCCGAAGCGGAACGACTTTGGGGGTTGATCCAGTTAGCGAAGACGCCTCAGCAGACACTTGTGTTTTCAAGTCAAGATCGGTGGGAGGTCGAAAACTACTGTGACCGAGTTGGATTGTTGACGGGTGGACAGATTGTTAAAGTTGGTCCGCCGAAAGAAATGGTTCATCAAGATATCGGAAACGAAGTGGTTGAATTTGATCTGAGTCAAAACGAGTTCGACTATTATGAAAAGCGTATACGCGACTCGTTTGATTACCATGTGGCTGACGACTGCTTACATTTGTATTTAAAGAATGATCAAGATCGCCAAAAGTCCCTTGAGCTGATTAGCTCGGACCAAGTACTGATTCGTCGAGCCAACCTGGGCGATGTATTAAATAAAGCATCTAGCGTTCGAGGGGCTCAACTATGATTCGATCTGGCTCGGCCTTTCTTGTAGACCTCGTGAGCTTTCCAACCTTAACGAATCGCGCTTTTGGGTGGCTGCTCGGCACTTTGTTCTGTTTCGCCAGCAGTGGAGTTTTCCTTTGCTTCAACTTTGGATCGAGCCGGTCTTTTACCTGCTTGCTTTGGGGTTCGGCTTGGGGACTTTCGTGTCGGATGTTAATGGCGTTGATTACCCGAGCTTTTTGGTGCCGGGTTTGATTTCATTGACGGCCTTCTTTGTCGCTTTTGGTGAAGCTGCCAATGCCGTTTCTTCGCGGCTTCGCAGTCAAGAGTTCTACAAGGTGGCGTTGCTGACCCATATTCAGCCGCGTGATTTGATGTGGGGCGAAGTGATTTGGGCCTGTTGTAAAGGGATTGCTGCGACTCAAATGTTNTTGGTNACTTGCTTATTTGTTGGGTTCTTATCNGGTGTTTCGATGATTGGGGCACAGGTCTTTTTGTGNTTTGTTAGCTTAGTTGGATCGACCTTAGGNGTTTTTGTGGGGACCCAACATAAAAAAGTGCGATTTCGTGTTTTGGTTCGAGCCTTGTTTTCCACTCCGGGAGTGTTGTTTGCNGGGGCCTACTTCCCAATGGAAGCNTTTTCTNTGGTCATAGAAAAACTGAGCTATGTTTTNCCGACTCGCCATGTGGTTGAGGTTTATCGGCATCTGCTTGCGGGCCGATTCCCTCCTGAATGTTTTATCAGTTTGGCGGTTCTGTTTGTTCTGTTTGTTCTAGGATCCAATCTTGCGCTTCATTTGTTTGAAAGAAACCTGATCCGTCTTGATCAAGAACTTGATTAAACCGTTGTTTTGCGGCCTCGAGGTCTGATTCGGGGACACGCTTGAAGGCTTCGGCCTTGGATAAAATATCTGAAATTCTTGANCGTGCAAACTCGGTGAGCTGCCCTTGTTTAAAGCTGCTGTTATAGGTTTTTGGGTTCGGTAACAGCATGGCTAAGAAGGCCGCTTGTTCGAATTTTAGCTTTTTTGCGGATTGATTAAAGTAGTACCGGCTGGCCTTTTCAATACCATATAGATCCTCGCCGAATTCGACGACATTGAGGTAGCGCTCGAGGATCACGTCTTTTGTGAAGGTGTCTTCCAAGCGCCAGGTCAGGTAGGCTTCCATGAGCTTTCGTTTCACNGATTTGTCTGGCGTCAGAAAAACGTTTTTCACAAGTTGTTGGGAAATGGTTGAGCCGCCTCTTTTAAACTTTCCGGTTTCGATATTTTCTTCGACGCTGCGAAGGACCTCGTCCCATTGGAAGCCATGATGATCGTAGAACTGAATGTCTTCGCTGATCAAAAACGCTTGAATAGAAGACTCCGGTAGGTCTTGCAGGGAAATGTAGTTTTTAGCCGTCGGACAAAGTTCGATTTGGTACATGGATGTCGTGAGGCAGCCATTTAGGATTTTTACATCTGGAAGCTGTGATAGGCCGTAGGCGAGGACAAGAATCAGCCCCAGAACGACAGAGCCAATCAGTGCACAGAGAATAAAAAGGAGCTTCAAGGTTTGAGCGATCAGATATTTCATAGATTAATCAAGAAGGCCTTGGTCTTTCATCCATTGAACGCTTTCGGTNATGGCGTCGCGTGCGGATCGAGGCTGATAATCAAGCTCTTCCCGAGCCTTCCGACTGTCAAACCAGTGGTACATCATCGCGACTCCTAGTTTTTCCGAGTCAAAGGGCGCTTTTAGGCCGAAGCGTTGAGCCAAGTCTCCACTTTTTCCAAGTGCTTTTAAGGCGGTGGATGGAATCTTGGTGGATGGGGCTGGAACGCCGGCGGCTTCGGCGATCAGTTCGAACAGCTGCTTGATGGTGATGTTTTCGCCGGCCAAAATGTATCTTTCACCAAGGCGCCCTTTGGTCGCGGCACTCAGGGTGGCATCGATGACATCTTCGATATGGGTGACGCTGACGCCGCCTTCGGTGTAATACTTGAATTCGCCTCGAGCCACCTTCAGTTGTGTTTTCCGGCTGGGCTTGGTGGCGTCGCCTGCTCCGTAGACTGTTGATGGGTTGACCATCACGGCGGGCAGGCCGTGTTCTAGAAAAGCTTGTTGAATGATTTTTTCTGCTGCGAGCTTGGTTTCAAAGTATCCCAGGTTCAGGTGATGCAGGTTGAATGGGCTGGTTTCGTCCATCACTTGCTCGGGGGACTGGCCGGCTCCAACGGCCACCACAGAGCTGAAATGGATGAATCGTTGCAGGCGGTCCGATTTAACGGCCAAGTCGACCAGGTTTTTTGTTCCAAGGACGTTGATTTGCTCCATTAAGGCGCGTTCTTCTCGTTTATAGCCAATAAATCCAGCCAGGTGATAGATAACGTCGGCGTCCTGTACGGGGGTTACTAAGGTATCAGGTTTGGTGATATCACCAATGGCGACATCGTAGCGACAGCCCTCAAGCAAGGCATGAGGGGCTGGTTGTCGTGCCAAAATGGTGACTTCGGTATCCTGTTGTTGGTTCAGTTTTTTTACCAACCAGGAGCCGATAAAACCGGTGGCTCCGGTGACCAAGATTTTCATAAAAGCTCCCGCTTAACGTCTGGTGTCGTTACGGATGTCAGTACCATGCAAGGATGAACTATCATAGGATGAAAGTACATCCTTTGCAGCATAGGTCGGGAGGCATGAATGACGACGACCAGTTTGTTGAAAAATCTTTATCTATTTAAACGCCTGAATGAGGACCAGCTTCAGGTGATCGCAGATATGGCTCGATTGGAATCGGTGGCCGCTGGGGAAGATGTGTTCTTACAAGGGTCGGAAGCGAAGGCTCTTTATATCATCAAATTGGGATCGGTTCGAATTCATCAGAAGTCACGCCAGGGTGAAAATATAGAAGTGGCCACCTTGGGGGCTGGAAGTCACTTTGGCGAAATGCCGTTGCTGGACAGTGAGGCTCGCTCGGCGTCGGCAACGACCTTGGAAGAATCCGATATTGTGGCCATCGATTACGACAAGTTGAAGACGGTCTTAGAGACTCGGCAGGATATGGCGATTTCGATTTACCGAGAGCTGGCTTTGTTTTTGTGCGGGCGACTTCGCATCACAACAAGCGACCTTAGCTTTTCACGCGAAAAAAACCTCAGCCACTTCTAGGTCGATTCGTCGCCTAAGTGACGCGTCACTTTTCCGAGACCGGCTGCGACATTCGCTTGTTTCCAGTTCCGTTCCACGAGAAAAATTGTCCGTGCTGTCAAAGACTTAGACAGTCACTCTCTACGGGCTTTATCGACCTGTATAAGGCGGTATTTTTCGAAAGGTAAAAGTCTCGGGTTGAAAAACTCACAGGGGACGTACACATAGTTATAAGATCGAGCCCGGATCGGGGCAAAACGATTGGGGCGATGGCTTAGCCTGAGGGGGCGATAGTTTCGTTTTGAGGACTCATTTTTAGCTGAAACCCCGTTAATTTCTATTTCAGAACAGTTGTCTCAAAGTGGTCCAAAGTGGGCATCACGATTGCAGTAGGGTTCAAGCGTAGTTAAACCCACAGCTGATGGCTCCACTCGGACGTGGCCTTTGGCGTGATACGAAATCCTAATTACGGAGGAAATACATGAAAAAGACCACTATCATCACTGCGATCGCAGCTTTGACTTTAGGCCTAAGTGCTCAAGCGGCAACTGTTCAGGTTGTTACTGAGACTTTGACTAAGGTTGAAACAGCAGCTTCTAGCAATTCTGCTAGCCGCGGAGCTCTTTCTGCTCTTGCTAAAGCAAAAGCAAGCCTAGCGACTTTGGACGATTCACAAGAAGCGCCTTTGTCAGCTATTAATGAGTCTCTAGAAGTTCTTGCTAAGGTTGCTGAGAAGAACCCTGAGAACGCAGCTAAAGCAGCATTCGCTGTTGTTGAAGTTGCTAAAGCTGGTTTGTCTGAGTCAGACACAAGCGAAGTTCCTTCAGCTGCTGCAGCGGCATTGTCTGCTGACCAACAAAGCCAACTGATTCTTGCTTACAACAAAGTTGTTGGTAAGAAAGCTCTTGAATCAAACCTACAAACTGGAAGCGCTGAAGGTTTCATGAAGGTTGTAGAAGCTGCTGGTAAAGGTATTTCTGCTTTTTACAACGCAGTAGCTGACATGGCGACTGACAACCGTTCAGTAGCTCAAGTTATTCAGGAAATCATCGAGAACTGCTAATCTCGTATCGCACAAAGTAAATCAAAAAAACCCACCCAAAACAGGTGGGTTTTTTTGTGCCCAAACCAAACCGTGAATTAGTGATACGTCACTTTCCCGAGACNNNNTGCGNCTAGACGC
>NYZX01000039.1:4785-36833 GCA_002686065.1 Pseudobdellovibrionaceae bacterium
GTCTCGGGAAAGTGACGTATCACTTATTCACGGAAGGGTGGGTGGGAAATAGTTCATGGGTGTCAATGGGGTGAACGTTGGGTGACAATTCAGCGTCTTGGGGGTCTCGGGCTGGTCTGTTTGGTCCGTCGTCTTTCTGAAAGTCTTCTATATTGGTTGTTGGGACAGTTCTGTCGATATTTTTGGCTTTGGCATTGCATCTTTCGGTTCCAGGAGAACCCTATGAAGATCATTGCGTCCCTTGCTTTTGCGTTTTTAGTGCTGCCAAGCCTGGCTTGGTCTAAGCCCACCTATACGAACCTTTACCGCGTCTTTGATCGCGAACTTCAGCAATCAGAAGTCAATGACGGCCATGTTTATGGTCAATGNCAGGACCAGAAAGGCAAAGAAGTTGGCGTTCTTTTTACGAATATTGGTCTTCAGCCAAGCCCACTTTCAAAGGCTTGGGAATCTACCGGGTTAAAATCTTGCGTCCATCTTCACCGTATGGTCGAAATGATCGAACTACTAGACCGGTGTTCGACCTCATCAAGAACCTTTATCACAACAGCGGCTATGAATTTCTATGATGCCAAGCAAGCAAAGACGCGGATAGTTCGTGGGTCTAGCGTTTATCCTATTAAAGTCGATCCCGTAAAACAGATTGTGACCTTGGCTCACACCCGGCTAGCTGATGATTTAACAAAAGATGACGTTTATTCAGACGGTGTTCCAAAGCANGCGCTACGTGCAAATATTCGATTCTTAGACCTATTAAGGCAGTCACCCCACGCTGGATGTCGGCAGTCGAAAGGGGTGTTGTAATGAAAAGCATAACNTTGATTTTTCGCGTATTCTTAGCTGTTTTAATCGCCGCTTCTGGGCCAAGCCTGGGCTTTGCGGGGGATGACAAAGATGTTCCTGCGGTTCGTCCCGGAGTTGGAGCCTTAGACGTTCGCGGGATGTCTGATGAAGAACTCTTGCGGCAGGNTCAGCCCTTTTTNCGAAACCGTCAGGCTGANTTTGANGCCGGTAAAATTGATCCNGATAGCATTTTGTTTCGCGAGGAATTCAAAGAGTTTATCGCCTCGGTCCTTCGCCGTGAGGATATGAATAATGCTGTTGTCACTGGTGATCGAGGTGTCGGTAAATCGGCCGCTGTGATGAGCCTACTTCGGATGCTTTCAGAGCTTGGACATTCCTTGTACGAAATCGACTTGGGAACCATGCAAGGAAACACCGAAATGCGTGGTGCGCTTGAAAACCGGGTGGCTTTGTTTATCGAATTTTTTCGCCGAAACCCAAAGGCTGTTGCCTTTATTGATGAATTTCATCAAGTCGTTCAAAACGAAACGATGCGTGAATTGATTAAGCCGGCATTGAGCTCGGGTGAAATCACGGTTATCGCAGCGACCACTTATGAAGAGTGGGTCGAGCTTGTCGAGCCACATGCCGCCTTAGCCAGTCGTTTTCTAGAGTATGAGCTACAAGAATTAAAACGCGATGAAGCGGTTGAGGTCTTGCAAAGTTATGCACCGAAAGTCGAAGCCAAAAACGCCACGGCGGATGGTGAACAACTTCTTTTTATGCCGACTTCGTTTGATTTGCTGATCGACTTAGTTCAGCGCTTTATGGCGGGCGAGTCCCTGATGCGAACGTCGAAAGCCATTTTGAATATGGCGGCGGCACGTGTGTCAGTGGCCAGAGACCGTGGTTCATCCAGTGCTGCCATCAGCGATGATGCCGAGCTAAAAGCATTGATTAAAAACCGTGACTATTTAAAGGCGAACTTTGAAAAGTTAGAAGATCGGGTTCGACCCGAACAAAAGATCCGCTTTTTAAAGCAAATTGCAGACAAGAACGAAGCGATCAAGATTATTGAGGCAAGACAGCTTGAGCGTGAAAAACTGGTCGAGACCAAAGAGATCCGTGAACAGCGCATTTATGAGCTGCCCGAGCTGATTAAAGAAGCTCAGATGCAGGGCGATCTGGGGCTTGCCGCTAAGTTGTCGGTTGAGCTCGAGCAACATCGCGCTTCGAGCACGAATGCCATGGCTGAAGATGACCTTGGCGAGCGTAACTATGTGGATGATATCGATATCTACTATGCCGTTTCACAGCAAAGTGGAATCGACATGGACCTTCTTATGAATTCGGACCCCCAGTCGGTCGTGAAGCGTCTAGAGGATCGTCTTCAAGTTGTTGAAGGCATGGAAGACGCTAAGATCGCCATTTTAGAGGCTGAAAAAATCCGCGCGACAGGTATGGATCCGACGGCAGACACGCGCCCTTCGGTGATCTATCTGACCGGTCAAAAGGGTGGTGGTAAGACTTATATTTTTCAACAGATGGCCTATGCTCGCTACGGGCAAGAAGACGCGCCAGCCTTTTTGATTTCGGATGGATCTCAGGCCCAGCAAGGTCATGCTATAGGCAACTGGATCGGGTCCCCTCGGGGCTATGTGGGTTTCGGTAAAGAAGGGGAAGTCACGGGCTGGGCTCGTCGCAATCCGACGGGACTATGGTTGATTGATGAGTTCCGTTATCTATCTAAAGAGCACCAAAACCTTTTGATGCTTGTGCTGGATAAAGGTTGGATCAAAGACCTTTCAACGGGGCGCAAGGTCGACTTTTCAGGAATCACCATTGGTATCACCGACAACAGTGGGGAGATCTACCTTGGACACCGCCGCGGTAGCCAAGAGCGCCGCGATTATGAAAAAGACTACTTAGATCGCAATTGGATCAGCCAGCAAGAATATGATGACCTTGAGGTGATGACCCCTTACGACCGCGAAGTGTTTATGCTTAAAAAGATTCTTGAGTATGAATCAAAGATGTCACAGGCCCTGATCGACCGTATTGGGACGATGGTGGCTGTGGGTCAAATGAAGCGTTCGCAGTATTTAAGAATCACCCAACGTCGACTTCAAGATTTTGCGGCTTATGTTTACCGTAAGCATCTGTACGAGGTCAGCTTCCAGCCGGACCTGGCCGAGCAGTTAACCAAGTTGTTCTTCCGCCCAGGCGAGTCAGGCCGCTTGGCGCAGACGTCTGTTAAGAAAGTTTTTTCGAAACTGTTTGCTGAGGCGGCCATTGCGAAGGCGCTAAAGATTGGCAAAAAGTATGAAGTGGTTATGGACTTTAACGAAGTGAAAAGCGAGCAAACCGACCAAATGGAATCGGAAGTCACTTTTCAAATTGTTGAAGTCGATGGCGATAAGCGCACAGTGGTTCAATCCAGTGACGCGATGAAGGACATCGAGCGTGATGTGGGCCGCGAAAAGCGGGAGCGTGCGGAGGCCCTTGAGGGGCGCACACCTGTTCAGGTGAATCAGGACACCGAAATTGTGGGATTGATTCAACAAGGGGCCAGTGTGCAGCAGCTCACCGAATCCTACGGNGCAGAGGCCATGCAGCGAGTAAAAATGCTTTATGGTGATCTTGCGCAGGTCGAGCTAGAAGAGGGTGAAGCTGATCTTCTACAGCTGGGATCGGTGACGAACCCTTATGACTATACACCGCCAGATGGCTACGTTTTGTTGAACAACTATTCTGAGGACAGCGTAAAACAGATCTTTAAAAAGTCTGGGGAAAAGCTGGCCTATCAAATGTATGATGCTGAAGTTAAAGCCAACTATCTTGTTCCAGCGGCTTTAGTAGAGGGCTATAAAACCAAAGAACAAGAAGCGGCCGAGTTTCTTGAGAGGTACAACAACACCTGCACTCGGATATTTATGTCCGAGGACCAGGCGGTTGAGGGTATGATGAAGGAGCTTGGTATCCAAAAGACGGGTGACAGTCAGTTTACCCTTCAGCCTGATCCGAACGGCGGCGGGGCCAAGCTATAAAAGCCCCACTGTCGAAACTTTTGACAGCCCAGTGCCTTTCTTAAGCCCCTCTGTCAGGGGCTGACATATCCCATAAGCCTGATTGCGGCCAACGGCCCTTTTAAGCGATCTCAGCCCTGTCTCAGGCTTGTTACATGGCACTTCGATTGCTGTAGATATCCACTAGGAGGGTGGCCTATGAAAACACCTCAGGTGGCATCAAAATCGATTTTATTCAGAATATTTGTTCTGTGGGTCATGGCTTTCCAAACGACCTTTTCGCCACTTTTCCTGCCGGCCGCTGTCGCCAACGGGGCCTATGCTCCGGTGGATGCTTTGCCTAGCGACATTTTTTCCCGCCAACAGGCGAGCTGGGATGCTCAGTGGGGTGAGTACCACCGCGTCCTTCGCGCCCAGCGCATTCAATCTGAGCTTTTGATCAAAATCCTTCAAGAGGGAAAGCCCGTGGGTTATGGCCTAGGTTCGGCTGTGAGCTCTGTTGGTGATTCCTTGGCTTCACGGGTCGAGATGATTTCAAACCTCGTTCGCGAGTACAACAACCAACTTCGTACAGAAAATCAAAAACTGTCCAAAGACGCAAGACTGGATAAGCTTCCCGAAGTTAAAGGGCGCTTCCTTAAAGACAAAGTTCGATTTATTGAAACAGAACTTGTTTCCAAGCATGGTCAGTTGTTAGCCCAAAAATTGGATGCGGGGACTGTTCGTATGGATGCTTTGTATCCAGAGGGGTCGGCTCGACGACTGCCAACCCAGCCAGCCGCCAGTCAGACCAATATGGTTCTGACAGAGGGTGCTCTTCAAAAAGTCATTCGCGCTTTCGAAGGTGGTCCGAAGGCTGTGCAGCGAATTTTAGGTTCAGATATTCGCCTGCAATATATGGCTTTGAATGCCCTTGAAGCGGTAGCTGGCCCTCGTGGAAATCACGTTCGAATCGCTCCTGGTCAATCCAGCTATATTGAAGAGATCAACTCGCACCGCAATCTGTTTGCAAAAGCAAGAAATCACGCCCGGATCATTCTTGCGTCAAAAGCGGATGCCGAGATTCGGTTTAAATTAGCGACTATGAATTATGACCCGAACGCCTTGCCAGGGCGTGAGTTCAGCCCTCGTGGTTTGCCTTCACCAGAAACAGTTTCAACAGCAAAAGGTCATTACACAGGTGATAATTTCAGGATTCGGACGGTCATGCATAATGGTGTTGAGCAAGTCAAAGAAGTCTGGAACAAGGTTCGAGGCGTTTGGCACCGGGTCGACATCGAGCATATGAACGCGCAAACACAGCAGTGGCGTAGCGAAATTAAAAACGGTTCGAGTCAGAAAAACCCAGCCGAGCTACTGCGACAAATTCAGCAAATGTCAGAGGGGCCGGCGCAAAAAGGACGGCTTAGGCAGGCGGCAGAAGTGGGTGGAAACTTCACATTAGCAGCTTCAGGGTTTCTGTTGGGAATGTCCTTGATTCCGCTATTTCAGTTAGCCGCAGCGGAGGGAGCTCAGGGGCTTGGTTTGTCCGATGTTCCGGGAAGTCCTAGAACCTCTGAAGAAATCTACGAGACGTTATCGAAGTGGCCATTAATGCTTGGGATCTATGCCAGCATGTGGGCCTTTCTAGCCGGATCGCAAGCTGTGAAAATGAAGGTTTCACAGCGGACGTCAATGATGCAGGCCATTCGCCAGGTTACCAGTGCTCAAAACAATGGGCGGACAACGCCGTTCATGGGTTGGAAATCTAGTTTTGAAACTTTAAAGCGAGCCCCCTATGTGCCTTTGGCGATCGCTATCTTTGGAATTCAAGGTGTGGCGATGCCTTACTATGAAAGCATGCAAGCTTGCCATCAGTATGTTCAGGCGCCTCAATACTCGGATATCTACGACAGTCTTAAGGCCAAGTGTGAGCGTGGTTGGGAATTTTGGCAGCGCAGCTGGCTAAAGGCGGCTCCTGGTGTTGCAGCGATTATCACGTCGGTTCCTATTATGGCGGCTTTGGGTGCTACCGTGCGCGGTGTGGGTGCTTGGGCTGGTAAAGCGCGAACGGCTCCGAAATGGGTGTCTTACTTTGGTCAACGTCTTGGTGGTTTATCTTCAGCTGTTGGTAAGCGTGCGGCAGCTGGAAGCCTTGCCGCATGGAATGTTATCCCAGCAAGCATTCGAGCAACAAGTAGCTATGTTTTTACGGGAATCCGTGTGGCCGCCGTACGTGGGGCACGGTCCGCAGCGGTGGGTTACTTAGTTCGTGCCTCAGGATCATTGGCGCGTATCGGAGCTGTTGTTGGTACCGGTGCACTGCATGCGATTATTTTTATTACAGTTTTCGAGTTGATGAATTACTTGTTTAAAGTCACGACTCGTCTTGAATCCTTATATCTTGATGTTTCCCGGGGCTTTAAAGAAAACGATATCGCAGAGATTCACCAACTTGGTTTAGATAATAGCTACCGCTGTGATGACTTTTACGAAACCCAATTAGATCGACGTTGTAACCAACAAATCAATGAGACCATGATTGCCTATCGCCGTCAGGCTTGGGAAGCACGGCAAGTGCGTCTTGAGAGGTTCGCTAAAGCAAAAGCAACCTATGAAACTCATATTGGCGGTGTGACTCAGAATTACCTTGGGGCCTTCGGATTCTATTCTTTGATTCTTCCAGAGCTGAAAAAGCTTCGATCGGATAGTCGGGGAGCTAACGGGGAATGGAAAGGTTCTCCTTACGCGCCATTGATTCAAATGCAATCAAGCAATATCGAATCCATCAATATTGAAGCCATCGCCAAGTATGAAAAAGAAAAGAATCCATTACTTGATTCCGAGCCCTACTTTGGGATTTCGCAGTCTCAGGCTGCAGTGCTGGATGCCAAAGAAATCGAAGAAGAAAACAAAGAGCGCTTAAGTACCAAGTCCGTAGAAGAGCGCGAAAAGGAAGAGGCGGCATTGAACGCCACGACTAAGACTCAAAATGCTTTAGAAAATACGGACGCCAGTCGCAGCACCGTTGAGGAGGGAATTCAAAAGGCTGTTAAGGAAGTCGCTGACTGGATTAAACAACATAAAAACAATGAATCGATTGTCCCACCGACTGAAAAGAAAGCTATTGAAGAAATCGAAACTTTGATGGCGGATCCAAGTCAGTCGAAAAACGTGATGCAAGCGACAGAAAAGCTGTGGCAAGGCCTGTCGTCGGTGGCGACTTACGAACGCTACCAGATGGGTATGTATGAAGTCTCCAAGGTCGATCGTTTCACCAAGCGTAAGTTTCGCTTATATGCAGAATTGTTGTACCGACTTGCCGGGCACCCAGAAATCCCACGGCAACAGGCGATTGATAGTAAGACGCGCACTTTGATGCAAGAGCGGGATATGGCTGAGGCCGTATCACTGAACGCCCGTTTCGAAGCCAGTGATATGGTCTATCAGAACGACATTCTTCCTCATTATATGAAGACGGACGTATCAGAGCAAACTGAGCAATTGAAGGCTCGAGCCGAGCAATATGCAAAGGTCTCAAAAGACTTCCAAGATCAAATCAACCTTCGAACGGGTAATGTCTATAAGCTGTTTCTAGGTAGCTTTGATGATGAGCGCGAGCGAGTCGACGTCAGTATTTTTCCGCGCCCGTTACTACCTGGTGAGATGTTTGGACTAGCGGTGGCGCCACTGGTGCTTCAGGCTTACTATGGTGTGAATAATATGCCGGCCTATGAAAAACATAATGGAATGGAGTTCGACGTTTCAACCGACTTCTTCTTGTATTCAGCGGCTTGTGGGCCAAAGCATGCTGGTGGAGCTGTTCCAAACGAAAGCCAAATGTTTAAAAAGTGGTGGAAGACGGACCCTGAATTTTACCCACCACGAATTGTGGTTGATAACGCTCCGGAATTAGAGATTTGCAAAAAACCGGGCTGGTTTAAGTCCAACCACGATCCACGTGCGTTGTATCGCCCGATTAAAGATGAAAAAGGCCGAGTCTATTTTGGTGTGTTTGATTATTTGTACTACTACGCCAAAACGAATCTTTTTGAAGATTACGGTTTTAGAAAGTGGTGGGAGCCTGTTGGGCAAAAGCTTTATAGCCTCATTGGTACAGCCATGCATAGCTATAACACCTACGTGATTCAAGATCGCTTGGTTCCATCCCTATTGGCGGAAGGATTTCAGTTTCATACTCCGGGTGACAGCGTCAAAGAAAGTATCAACGAAGAGCTAGACTTCTATTTGGATGGTGTCTTGATGCCATTGATAACCAACTTGCCTGCCACATCGATTGCACCAGGGGCTTCCTATTTCATGGTAACAAACAGCGATGGCGAAAAGGTGCCAGGCCCATTGATGTCCAAAGAGCAAGCGGCAGCCATCTACCAGGAAAAGTTAGATGCTTATATGATTGCTTTGAATGATGAAACTATCCCTGACGGCGATCCTCGCTTAAAGCCCGTCGAAATTTATCAAAGCATCCCGTCAGAGCTTCGCGTAGAAGAAGAGACTTTGGTTAAGCAATACATTCAACTAGAGATTGAAGCTCTTAGACGGCTTGTAAAAGATGAACTTACTTCAAGCTTTAATTGGAAGGTGCGATTGCAAGATGGAGTTCCATATAACCCTATGTCCGAAGCTCAAAACTTGATGGTTAGCCTGCGAAAACGTTTTCATGTCGATGGCAATAGCATCCTCAATATTCCGATGGCCGGAAGTTATATGCAGCGTTTGGCAAAAATCGAGACCATTCAAAAAGACCCCCAGACGGGTGAGTANGAATATTTCGTAAACCGAGATGGTAAACCAACCTCTGANCCAAAGTATTCAAAGGCTTGGTACCTTGCNAATATGGCTCTTCGAGGGATTGAACGCATCTTAGTTGAGGCCAGCTANTACCGCAAAAACCGAACAGCTTTGGATAATTTAGATGATCATATCTACGGAACGATCAAGCCGTTTGATCCTCCTAAACCAGAGCCATTATCAACGGATTCACCGATGTGTGATATTGCNGTCTTTAGTCACNTATGTGTGCCGCAGATTCAGATTCCTATGACGGATGANCTTGCCATGGACGTCTGTGATGGCAGTGAGAACAGCGAGTTTTGCACGGGCGAAACCCGGGTTCCCTACAGCTATGGCCACGCCCCACGTTCCGAGGCCACAGAAGCCTCGGATGTTCCGACCCAGACTGAGGCTAGCGAGCAAATGTCCGCGCCAGAGTTTCCCGACGACCAAGCTTCATAAGAAAAGGCCTCCGATGAGAGGCCTTCACTTTGTTTGATNNTTTTGGACGTGCTTAGTCGACGCGGTCGATGTCGATGCCGTACAAAAGAATCTTTTTTCGGGGGACTCCGTTGCGGCTAGCTGGTTGGCGGCTNATAGATTCGACGATGTTCATGCCCTCAGCGACCTCGCCGAAGATGGTGTAGTTTCCGTCGAGGTGTTTTTGCTGCGAGACTAAAATGAAAAACTGACTACCGTGGGTGCCTTTGCTGGTTTTTCCCATCGAAACTGTTCCNGGNCGGTGGCGCAGGTCGGTTCGGATTTCGTCGGTTTGAGTGTATCCGGGGCCACCATATCCAGTGCCGGTCGGATCACCCGTTTGAATCATAAAGTTACGGAAAACCCGGAAAATATGATCTTTGTAAAACGGACGTTTTACAAGCTCGGCGTCTTCAGTGAACTCTTTTCGTCCTTCAACAAGGTCAACAAAGTTACCAACGGTNTTNGGAACCCGGCGGTGGTACAGCTGCAATCGAATTTTACCGNAGCTGGTGTATAGGTTNGCATAGATCCGTCGGTAAAGTTGTAAGCGCTTTGGATTTTCTGGGGGTGTTTTAATTTGGGGTCGAGGCACCTTGGGGTCGAAATCAGGGTCGACCAACCCCTTTTTCTTTCGCTCTGCTTCGGCGGCTTGTTTTTTGACTTCTTCAGCTTTTTTTGCCGCTTCCTCGGGGCTGTCGCCAAGGGTTTCAAGTAATGTTTGGTAGGTGACCTTACCGTNTTTCGGTTTTGTTGAGTTTGTTTCAGGATTGGTTGATGTGTTGTCCCCAGCTTGCACTGGGTTTTCCACATTTTGCTGTTGGTCGGTTGGCTGCTGAGCCATGGAACTCATAGGCGCTGACGTGAACACGGCCAATGCAAGCAATAGATGACGTATAGACATGATGTACCTTCCCCTAAAAAAGTATAAGGGGATCAAGGAGTTATGTAAATGGGGTCAAAACCTTGAAGCAGGACCTTTGAATCGTTCAATCGGTTAGAAATATCGTGAAAGAACTCGTCTTCATTCATTCGGTANAGCTGTGCNAGTCGCTGAAAATTGGAGCTGCCCTTTGTTAATCGCTGGCTAGAAGTCTGGCTAACTAGGAAATTCAGTTGTTCAAGGGTCCTGAAGTAAACGTAGTTCTGTTTCAATTGATCGATTTGGCTATCTGATAAGCAGCCTTTCAGATAGCTCAGTTGTTTTAGGGTTTGGCTGGATCCAGGTTTTTGGTTCCGGACCAATAGCCATGTTTGAATGGAAAACTCGATGTCGACCAAGCCACCTGGATTATGTTTTAAGTCAATTTCTTCGGCTTGTTGTTTTCGTAGCAGCTTTCCGCGGATGTCTCGAAGCTGATCCAAGTCNGTGGCTGAAAGTGGGTTTANANACGGAAGGTCGAAAACATNACTCCATTCAAAGTCGATGGGTCGCGCTTTNAGATACGACTGCCGTTGCCANCNGTCGGCTTCNTCTTTAAAAAACTGATGAAGGCGAGATTTGGTTGTAATCAATGGACCGGCATTTCCTGATGGACGTAGGCGAAGGTCGACTTTAAAAATAGAGCCACCACGGTGCGAATCTTGGAGGCGAGCAACAAAGCGTTTTGCGACTTTTGCGTGTTCTTCTGTGGCCGGGTTGTCCGTGACAAAGATAAAATCCAAATCCGATTTAACGCCAAGCTCTTGGCCGCCCCATTTCCCGAGCGCGATGATATTTAAGGGTTCGGAAAGCGAAAAGTCTTTAGAAATTTCTGCGAGCAAGGCTCGGCAGATGCTGTCCGCCGTTTGTGAAATGGATTGCCCAAGTGTCATGACATTCTTGGTGTTTAAAAACTGAGCTCCCGCAATCAGTTCGGTCAGCAGGCGTTGCTCTGCCAGGGAATCAAGCAAGGTGCCAAAGTCAGACCCGGTGTATTCGACGCGACCAAGAAGAAAATTATCGACCAATTCGGGGCGGGATGAAAAAATACCGCCAAGATAAGGTGAGGCACCGAATAGGGCCGTCAGGTTTTTTAGCAAAGTTTCTTCTTGTAGGAGGACCCGAAACAAAGGGGCTCGGGCACGAGCGGCAATGATAAAGTCGCGAAGCAACCGAAGTCCGAGGTCTTGGTCAATGGCGGTGGCTGCGATAGATTCGGTAGCTTTTTTTAAAAACACCTCTTTGGCATCGCGGTCTTTCTGTTTGCCCGATTTGACTTGAGTTTGAATCAGCTCGGGCCAGACTTCGTTTATGGTTGTCTCGCTGTATCCCATATCAGCTAGCCAAACTGTTTGATCCTCTGTGGTTGTGGGCAGCTGTGGGCGGTCTTCGCTGGCGGGGCCAAGAATTTCACTGGCCATTTGGTCAGACCAAGATAGGTTCTTAAAAAACTCGGCCTGTTCAAGATCATCCATCCAGGGGGCCAATTCGATGATGTGAGTCTGATGGTCTTCAATGATTTGAGCTTGGTGCTCAAGATGACGAAGGTGCCAGTAAAATTGAGACAAAAAATCTTTTTTAGTTTCAGTCAACAGGCCAAGCTCGACCAGTCGACTCATTAAGGGATCAAGTTTTAGGTTTTGTATGTCGGGGTTTCGTCCCCCGTGGATCACTTGAAGGGCATGTAGGTAAAGTTCGATGTCGCGGATACCGCCGACTCCGAGCTTAAGGTGGAATTGTCCTTCGGCTAACTTTCCATCTTGGTTGCGTTGGATTCGAATACGTAACTGTCTAAGTTCGTCAAATAAGCCGTAGTCTAAAAACTTTCGAAAGACAAATCGCTGCCGCAAGGCCAGAATGTCCTCTTTTAGTTCGGACGGGCCGGTAAAAGGTCGAAATCGAACGAGTGCTAAGCGTTCCCATGTTTCAGCGCGGCTCCAGTAGTACTGTCGGCACTCTGCAAGCGAAGGCATAATGGTGCCCTGTTTTCCTTCGGGGCGCAGGTCGTAATCCAATCGAAAGCAAAACCCATCTTCGGTAAATCCACCAATCAGATCGTTAAAACGTCGAAGTTTTTTAAGTAGGTGAGTTTGCGGGCCTGGCTGTGAAATCACCATCAAATCAATATCAGAGCTGAGGTTCAATTCATAAGTGGCCATCTTTCCCATGGCAACGAGGGCGACGGGCTCTGAATCCAGTTCAGCTAGTCGCCAGGCGGTTTGGCAAATATGTTCAACTTGCCTTGTCCAGTCATCGCAGATTTTGGACTCGTCGCAGGCCAGGAAGTAACTGGCCAGTGACGCCTTCATCCAGGCTTGGTGGCGTCGTATGCGTAGGAACTTGCTAGGGTTTGTGATGTCAGCCTGCTGCTGACAAATATTTTGATAGCGCTGAAAAGCGGGGGACGCCTTGCTGAAGGCGTCCAATTGATCTTTTGAATAATCGCTGATCTCAGGCAGTCCGCTCAAAGGTTAGTCTTCCAGATAGGGGGACCACTTTGGTTTTTCATAGTTGTAGCGGTCAAAAGTGATTCGGCGTTCGTCAGATCCATCCGGGTTGATGATGTAGACTTGATTGGTTCCACTGCGATTGCTTGTGAATACAATACGACGTCCATCAGGTGACCAGCTAGGAGCCTCGTTGTTGGCCCATTTGCCATTAGGTTTCTTAGCGCTGGTAAGTCGCTTAAGTTCGGTGCCATCCGGNTTCATGGTGAAAATATCGAAGTGACTTTTGTCGTAACCAGCAAAGGCGATGTACTTCCCGTCTGGTGACCAGCTTGGCGAGGCATTGTACTTACCGGCAAGGGTGATGCGCTTGGCTTTGCCGCCGGCGATGGGCATCACATAGATCATCGGGTTTCCGCTTCGGTCAGATGAAAATGCGATCTGCGAGCCGTCGGGTGAAACATCTGGTTCGACATTCATGGCTCGTGTTGGTCCNTTTGTNATTGGAAGCAAGGCCTCNNTGGCTAGATCAAANCGGAAGATGTCAGGGCTTCCNCGCTTAGACAAAGTGAAGTAAAGGTACTTCCCTTTGGGATGAAAGTTGGCTCCGGAGTTGATCCCTTTTCGGTGCGATAACAGCAGGGTTTTTCCAGTTTTAAAATCATAAGAAAATAAATCGGCGTTTCGTGTTTTGGCCTTNGGGTGGTAGGCGAAACTTGTGAAGGCAATTTTGTTTCCGTCATGAGACCAGGCCGGAGAGATTGAAATGGTTTTGAACTCGGTGATTCGGCGAAGGTTTTTGCCATCCCAGTCCATCGTGTAAATTTCTTTGTAGTTCCCATCTCGATTCGAGCTCAGCACGAATTTGGTGTTAAAAAAGCCTTTCTTGCCGGTCAAAGCCTGAACCACATCATTGGTCATGGTAT
The DNA here is from genome assembly GCA_002686065.1 of Pseudobdellovibrionaceae bacterium. Lineage (GTDB taxonomy): Bacteria > Bdellovibrionota > Bdellovibrionia > Bdellovibrionales > UBA1609. The sequence goes on from NYZX01000039.1 coordinate 18,143, forward strand.
GGGCCAACTTTCGCAGTACAGAAGGTGGGCCCGCGTAGGACTTTCCAAAGATCAGCTTGGCTTGTGGAACATAGTACAGGTAGGCCTCAAGATCGATTTTGTCATCGATGATTTTATAGCCCGCGCGGATAAGGAATTCGGTCCCAAGCGGGGTCCATTTACTGAAGGAAAACCCATTTGGCTGTTGCGGGGCTGGTTTCAGGCCTGTTTTCGTTGTGTCCTCAAGGAAGGCCTTCGTATCGATGAAGGTAAAAAGCGACGACATTAATAGATCATTTTTTACTGTGGCAAACATCTCTTGCCCGTATTTGATGGCGTTCTTATCGCCGCTGGCACTGCCGTAATATTGAAATGGGGGAAGGGCTAATAGGCTTTTCTTAGCCTTGGCTTCACCTACATCGATATAGATATTGCCCTTTTCTTGGGCCATAGAGGATGTTCCAAGTAGGGTGATCAATAGCCCCATGACGATCCAAAGTTGTTTCATAGTCCTCTCCTTCTGTTAGGCGTTCCGCCAAAGATCAGTTGGGAAATCGTAAGATAATCCCATTGGATCTTAAAACTTGTTTAAGGCGGTCCGGTGGTTCGGGTAGCGGGTTAGAAGCTTCGATGCTTGCTAAGACCTGGCCATCAAAGATGGCGTTCCCCGAGCTTTTCACAATTCCTCGTTCAACAATTTGACCAAANTGATCAATTTTTACAAAAGCCTGTGCTTTATAGCCGGCTTCTAAAAGAAAGTTNGAAACTTTAAAGTTGCCTTGTATGCGGCTTCGTAATTCNCCGTAGTATTTATCAAACGACAATCGGTTCAGTCCCGATAGGCTGGTGCCGTCTGATATGAAATTGCCTTTAGCAACAATCGGTTCTTCAACCGGTGCTGGCGTCGGGGTGGGCTTCGGCTGAGCGGCTTTCTTGAGTTTTTCTAAGGCCTCTTGTTGGCGAAGTTTTGCAAAGGCGTCGGACTGCTTTTTTGTTAGGTCCACTTTTGGAGCTTCTGGTTTTGCTCGCGGGACGGGCTTCGGTTTCGGGGTTGGAGTGGGTGCTGGTNCCGGCTCAGGTTTGGNTGGCTCGGGTTCTGCCACCTTCGCGACTTTTTCCGGAGGNGCTTTGTCTGGAAGCGCCACCAAGTCCACTTTAACGGCCTCTGGAATGATCATGTTTTCGGACGGAAAAAAAGCAACCTGAAGCAAGAATCCAAGTGCAAGTACGACATGTGCTGTGATCGATACAGCGATCGCTTTGCTAAAATCGTCTTGTTGAACCTGAGGCTTCATGGATGCAGTACTCATTTCGGTAGAGTCACTAACCCAATGCTGTAGATGCCGGCACTGCGGACTTCGGCCATAGTTTCTGCCACGGCGCCGTAGGGTACGCTTTTATCGGCTTTGATATAGATCTGTTTATTCTTCCGGGTTTTCATAATGGCCTTCAATTTGCCACCAAGCTCGTTCCCAGGAATTTGAACTTTATCGACATAGATTTTTCCGTCCTTGCGGATGGAAAGCACAAAAGGCTCTTCGGAGGTGTCGACTCCGCTGGCTTTGGTCTCTGGTAGTTCGACATCAATACCCTGTTGGAGCATGGGGGCTGTTACCATAAAGATAATCAGCAAAACCAGCATGACATCCACGAAAGGGGTCACGTTAATTTCGCTTTGAACCATTCGACTGTTGCGTGATCCGCCAGACATTCCCATTGGCGAGTCCTAAGCGTCTTTAAAAAAGTTGCGCTTAACGATATTCAAGAAATCGTTAGCGAAGTTATTTAAATCAAGTTCGCGTTGTTTGGTTTGGCTAATAAAATGGTTGAAGCTAACCGTCGCTGGGATGGCTGCTGCTAGTCCGATGGCTGTGGCAATCAAGGCTTCGGAAATTCCTGGGGCAACGACGGCAAGACTGGCCATATTTGTTTGTGCAATTTTATGAAAAGAGCCCATGATACCCCAGACGGTTCCAAACAGACCGATAAAGGGGCCGGTGCTTCCTGTTGTTGCAAGTAAAGACAGGCGTGATTCAAGCATGGAAACTTCAAGGTCGATGGCTTTGCGCAAGCTACGCTCAAGGTTGTCGATGCCAGAAAGAAGAGGTGCAGAATCATCGTCCGATTTTTTTGCCAGTTTGGAGTCAGCGATTTTTCTTAGTTCAAGGTATCCGGCTTTGAAAACTCGGGCCGCTGGGCTTTCCGGGTAGCGATCGACCGTGTCGAAAATTTCATCCAGTGAGGAAGCTCTCCAAAATTGATCAACAAAGGGTTCGTCGGCCTGTTGCTGGGCTTTGAATTGGCGGAACTTCGAATAGATGATCGCCCAGCAGCAAACAGAAAGTCCGATCAAAATCAGAAGGGTTAATTGAACGACGGGACTGGCGGAAGTAATGGCGTCCCACATACTCATATTTACTTGAACTGCAGTTTCTTGTTTCATAGCAAAAAGTGTAACGAAACTTTAAGAAACAGTCAGGGGAAAGCCCGAAAAATTATCCAGTTTTGAAAGGGTGACGGACTTTGTCGCTTTACCTCTTCGGAGGTGCATAGTCCTTGTAATTTTGCCAGTAGCCGGTGACGCTTTCTATTAGCCATTCGGGCAGCTCCGTTTTGGAACCAGCATAGACCAACTTCATTTGGCGACGTTGCATTTCTTTCGTTAGGCGAGGGTCGATCAGCTTATCATCAAGATCTTGCTTGGTGAAAACGACCCAATCCGCCGATAGCTGAATGAAGGGCTCAAGAAAAATGACGGACATCATATGCCATTTTACAAGCTCTGTCGGAGGAAGTCCGAACAGCCATCGAGGCCTCTTTTTTTGTAAAGCTGTGACCGGCTTCGAGTAGGGGCTGATGACAACAAAATTAGAGGGATCAATTTGGTCTAACAGTTCAGTCAGTCCATCCAACTGTAAAGGTTGAGTTTCACTGAGGTAGATCACCCACCCGGGGCGTTGGGATAGCTCTTCCAGTCGTGATTCTAAAGGCCTTTTTGTGGAGTCGGCTTCGACGGCGACCCATTGACCCTCTTTGTCTTTTTCAACCCGTAGGACCAATAGGCCCGCTTCGGAGTCTGTTTTGCCCAACTGATAGGTGGTTTCAGCGGTCAAATGGTGCTGAAAGGCCTTGTAGGGTCTGGACAGCCCAACAAAGCGAAGAGCAACAACAACAATCATCGAAACAAACACAACACTGAAGGCAATCAGCCCCAAGCGAAGCATTCCTTTTAAGTAATCCGAATCCATGCCCTAGTCCTGCCACAGATCTCCAAAAGGTTCCAGGTCCTAAATGGTAGCTGCCTCGAATACCTAATGGGATCCCAGTTTGAGAGCCCTTTGTGAGGGCTGGATCATCTGTTTAAATAAGTTAAAAAATACCGTATTTCGGTTGAAAATGGGGGCAATATCACTTAACTTGCAACTATAAGTTTATTGAGAATTCGCTTAAATATTTGAATTTACAGATATTTTTATGAACTGATTAGTTATGAACAAGATGAATCGCAAAATCGAATACGCTTTAATGTCGCTTAAATTCATGTCCAGAAAGCGACCGGGCGAGCTGACTTCGGTGAAAGAAATCTGTTCAGAGACCGGCTGTCCATTTGATGCCACCTCAAGGGTGATGCAGCAGATGACGTCTTCGGGCATCTTGCGTTCCGAGCAAGGAGCTCATGGTGGATATCAAATTATCAAGGACCTTTCGAAGGTCTCGATGCGCGATTTGATGGAGACCTTTTTGGGGCCCATGGCCGTGGTCAAATGTCTTAAGTCTTCGATCTGCGACCTGGAAGATGGTTGCAACATTAAATCACCGGTTGCCGAATTGAATTCACGAATGGCTCAGTTTTATGAAGAACTCAGTGTTCTTGAAATTCTGTCGCCAGGAAACGCACCCGACCAGCAAGCTGAAACCTCTACCTCACTGGAGCCCCACGCATGAGTTCTTCAAGTGAAGCCATTCGTCGTCAAAAAGACTATAAGTATGGCTTTGTTACCGACATTGAAACGGAAACTTTAGAAAAGGGATTGAACGAAGATGTCATTCGGCTGATTTCAAGTAAGAAAAACGAGCCCGAGTGGATGTTAGAAAGTCGTCTAAAGGCTTTTCGTCATTGGCAAACCATGATCGAGCCCGAGTGGGCCTATCTGGATTACCCAAAAATTGATTATCAAGATATTAGCTACTATTCCGCGCCGAAGAAGAAAACGGAAGAAGACCAGCCGAAAAGTTTGAACGAGCTTGATCCAGAACTCCTAAAAACCTTTGAGCGTTTGGGAATTCCTCTTAACGAGCAAAAACGAATCAGCGGTGTTGCTGTTGACGCGGTCTTTGATAGCGTTTCTTTGGGAACCACTCATCAAGATATTTTAGACGAGCATGGTGTGATTTTTTGCTCGATCGGTGAGGCCTTACAAAAGCACCCTGAACTTGTTAAAAAGTACTATGGGTCTGTCGTTCCCTATGCGGATAACTACTTTGCGGCCTTGAACGCAGCTGTCTTCACGGACGGATCTTTTTGCTACATTCCAAAGGGCGTTCGCTGTCCTCTAGATCTTTCAACTTACTTTCGTATCAATGCCCAGGAAACCGGGCAGTTTGAGCGAACCTTGCTGGTGGCTGATGAGGGCAGTTTTGTGAACTACCTTGAAGGCTGTACAGCTCCGCAGCGGGATGAAAATCAGCTGCATGCAGCTGTTGTCGAGCTGATTGCTTTGGACAACGCCGAGATTAATTATTCGACGGTCCAAAATTGGTATGCAGGGGACAAAGAAGGCAAGGGTGGTATCTATAACTTTGTAACGAAGCGTGGACGCTGTCTTGGAAAACATTCGAAGATTTCCTGGACGCAGGTGGAAGCTGGCTCTGCAATTACATGGAAGTATCCCAGTTGTATTTTGCAAGGGGATCACTCGCAAGGGGCCTTTTATTCCGTGGCTTTGACTCATGATAAAATGCAAGCCGATACCGGAACAAAGATGATCCATATTGGCAAAAACACCAAAAGTACGATCATCTCGAAGGGGATCTCGACGGATGAATCGCGAAACAGTTATCGTGGCCAAGTGAAAGTGCTGCCGTCTGCTGAGGGCGCACGGAACTATACCCAGTGTGATTCGATGCTTGTGGGCGACCGCTCTAATGCAAACACCTTTCCTTACATCGAGATAAAAAATGACTCGGCTACGGTCGAACACGAAGCTTCGACGTCTCGGATCAGTGAGGATCAGTTGTTTTATTTGCAGTCACGGGGCCTGGATATGGAAGAATCCATTTCCATGTTGGTGAATGGGTTTTGTAAGGAAGTGTTTAAGCAGCTGCCTTTGGAGTTTTCGGTTGAGGCCGTTAAGTTGATTGAAATGAAATTAGAAAACAGTGTTGGGTAAATGATGGAAAATTTGATTGAAATAAAAGACTTGCACGCAAATGTTGGTGATACAGAAGTTCTTAAAGGAATTAATCTGACAATCAAGCCAGGAGAAGTTCACGCGATTATGGGGCCTAACGGGTCAGGTAAAAGTACTTTGGCAAAAGTGATTGCTGGACATCCTTCCTATGAAGTGACGAAAGGGTCGATCTCATTTGAGGTCAACTTCGCCGCTGCCGATTTGTTGGAAATGGAAGCCGACGAACGCGCAAAGCAGGGCGTGTTTTTGGCTTTTCAGTATCCGGTTGAGGTCCCAGGGGTCAGCAACTTGCACTTTTTGAAGACAGCCTTCAATAGCGTTAGCAAATTTCAAGGTATTCCTGAAATGTCGGATCAGCAGTTTCGTCAGTTTGTGGCGGAAAAAGCTGAGATCGTGGAAATGGACCCGCGCTTCTTGGAGCGAGCGGTGAATGAAGGCTTTTCGGGCGGCGAAAAAAAGCGAAATGAAATTCTGCAAATGGCCGTTCTGTCGCCGCGCTTGGCTTTTCTAGATGAAACGGATTCAGGATTAGATATTGATGCACTTCGGATTGTAGCGAATGGAGTGAACAAGCTTCGCAGTCCACAGAACTCGATCGTTATGGTCACGCACTATCAGCGTTTATTGAACTATATCGAGCCGGATTTCGTTCATGTTTTAGCGGGCGGAAAAATCGTTGAAACGGGCGATAAGTCCCTCGCTTTGCGGCTGGAAGAAAAAGGCTACGATTGGCTGCATTAGGCCTGTTGCTGACTTGAAAGATAGATGGAATGAAACAGATCAAAGAATTTATAGATGAATCGGTCGCGGGCAGCGAACTGTTTAAGTATCAGAACTTGCGGCCCTTAATGACGACGGTTATGACCGAAGCCGACGATCAGCCTAAGGTCACACCTGAAGATTTAAAGGGCTTGATCATTGATCCTGATGCGATTCCGGTTGTTTTTGCTAATGGGTATTTTCAGCCACAGTTAAGTGGGGATCTTGCCGCTGCTGGAGTCCATCTGGAGCAAGTGGTTGATTCGTTTTACGAGTATCACTTTAAAAAAATGGGTGGCGAGATTCCGGAAAATCCCCTGGTAAAATTCTCGGCGACGAATACGCGTGCGGCCTATAAAATTCAATTCAAAAAAGGGTTTTCTAGCGACCATCGTTTACAGCTGATTCAGGTTTACTTGGCTTCCGAGGCTTCTGAGGATCAGTTGAGTTATTCGGGAAGCCAGTTATTGATCCAGGTTGATTCAGGTGTCGAAGTTCAGATGTCTGAAACGACTGTTGGTTCGTCAAAAATGTTTTATTCTAATTTGCGTGCGGTGCAGATGGAGGCCGGGGCGCGATTGCAGTACGCTCGCATTGATCACGGTCTTCAAGGTTTGTCGGGCTACAATGGCTTTACGGCTAGCTTGCAGCGCGATTCTTTTTTGCAGTCCTTTCAGTTTTCCGATCAAACGGCTTGGGTTCGAAACGACCTTCAAGCTGAAGTCCTGGGGGAAAATGCCGAGGTGCATGCGCTTGGGTTGTCACTGTTGAAGTCCAAACAAGTGGCTGATCACCGCACCACTTTGAAGCATCAGGCGGCGCATTCGATCAGCCGACAGCTTTATAAGGGCCTGCTGGATGATAAATCAAAGTTGATCTTTAACGGAAAGATCTACATTGCCCAAGCAGCTCAGCATGTGGATTCAAGTCAGATAAACAAAAATATCACTTTAAGTAAGCATGCTGAGGTCGATACCAAGCCTGAACTTGAAATCTATGCCGATGATGTGAAGGCAAACCACGGGGCGACCGTGGGGGGCGTTGACCCGGAAGAACTTTTTTATTTGAAATCTCGTGGAATCACCGAGCCTGCGGCTTTACGGATGCTGGCTGAAGGCTTTTTGGCAGATAGTTTTGGTGGGATCACTTCAAGTGGGCTTCATCGCTATTTGAATCATGTCCTACAGGATAGTTATCAACGCTTTGATCAGGTAGGGATGTGATCATGTCTTTAGACGTCAGATCTTTTTTTCCAGCACTTGATCAAAAGGTTCATGACAAGCCTTTGGTGTACTTGGATAGCGCGGCTTCGACGTTAAAGGCTCGGCCAGTGATCGATGCCATGCAATCGTTTGATTCGAGATGGGCGTCGAATGTGCACAGGGGGGCTCATTACTTAAGTGATCAGGCGACCGGTTACTACGAAAAATCCCGTGAACAAGTCCGATCCTTTTTAAACGCGAAAGAAACCGGCGAAATTATTTTCACTAGAAACACCACCGAGTCATTGAACTTGGTGGCGACCAGTTTGTCATTCGGGCAGCTACAGCCTGGCGATGAAATCGTTCTGACTGAAATGGAGCATCACTCCAATATTGTGCCGTGGCAGCTGGCCGCGGAACGCACCGGCGCGGTGATAAAAGTGATTCCGATGACGGATGATGGGCAGCTGGATCTAGCGAACGTGGATCAAATCGTGAGCTCAAAGACGAAAGTCCTTAGCATGGTTTATGTATCGAATGCTTTGGGGACGATCAATCCGGTTGAAAAACTCATCGCTAAAGCAAAAGCCGTTGGGGCCATCACGATCTTGGATGCAGCACAGGCTGTGGCGGTGATGCCGGTGGATGTCCAAGCCTTGGGTTGTGATTTTCTGGCTTTCTCGGGCCACAAGATTTTTGGCCCTTTTGGGATCGGTGTTCTGTACGGTCGTAAGGCTTTGTTGGACCAGATGGCTCCTTATCAAGGGGGTGGTAGCATGATCGACCGGGTCAGCTTTGAAAAGACCACTTACCTATCTGCACCTCATCGTTTTGAGGCGGGGACGCCAAATGTGACCGGCGCCATTGGTCTTGGTGAGGCCTGCCAATTTGTGGATGAAATCGGTCGAGATAAAATTTTTGAAAGCGAAAAGGCCTTGCTTTCACATATGTCTGATCAGTTGGGTCGAATTTCGGGGCTTCGTTTGTACGGAACTTCGGATCAAAAAACCAATGTGCAGTCTTTTTTACTAGAAGGCGTGCACCCATCTGACGTTGGGCAAATTTTGGATCGTGAAGGTGTCGCGGTTCGAACGGGACATCATTGCTGTCAGCCGATGATGGCCAAATTTAAGGTGCCCGGAACGATCCGTGCTTCCTTGTCTATTTATAGTGATGAATCGGATGTGGACCGTCTTGTAAAAGCGGTTCTGAAGTCGAAGGAATTTTTTGAATGAGCGACGCAAATCTAACCCCGGAAGATATTTTAGTACGAGTTCAGTTAACGCCGAACCCCTATGCTTTGAAGTTTATTTCCAACCACCCATTTAAGCTTCGTGGAAAGGCGACCTTTGCTAGTCAAACGGAAGCCGAGGGTTATCCCCTGGTGATGTCCTTGTTTGGTATCAGTGGGGTGTCTCAGGTCTATTTGTTTCAAAATCAGCTGACCTTGACTCATGATGGAGCTTTAACGACTCAGGAAATCGTTCAACAAGCTGAAAGTGTCATTAAGACTCGAATGCCCATTCATAATGCGGCTTTCGAAACTGAGGACGAAAAGCAAACGGTTGCCAAGCCCGACCGATCGACCTTAAGTCCCGAACTTCGCGAGGTCGAAGAGGTGTTGGATCGAACGATCCGTCCTGGTTTGCAGGCTGATGGTGGCGATGTCGAAGTCGTCAGTTATAAAGACGATACGATCAGTATTCTTTATCAAGGTGCTTGCGGCGGTTGCCCAAGTGCAATGATGGGCACCCTTGATGCTATTCAGGGGATTTTGCAACAAGAGCTTGGTAAACCTGATTTGAAGGTGCGGCCTTTGTAACAATCAGAGGGTGTCGACCTCATCGAGGTGACACCTCGCAAGCCCTAAGCGTCGCGTTTGCCGCCCCGCTTCTTTGATAATCCTGATAGATCCCATCATCTTTTTCAAATTCCCTTGCTGATTTGGCTATGGGTATTATCTCCTAGTTTAACCCTAGGGGGGATTATCTATGAACAGGATTAAAATTTTGGGCTTAGGCCTTATTGCTGCAAGTCTGCTTAGCTTGAACGCGGCTTACGCTGAGGAAGATGCTAACAAAAGCACAGCCAAGCTGCCCACATCAGACGCACCTGAGGGCGATATCGACACAGAAATTCGCAACAATCGCTTACGTGCGATTCTTGGTGCGAAGTCGCGCTGGTCCTCCAGTATTTCAACGACCTATAACGGTGGNTCCATACAGTCGCCTTTAAACGAAAAGCGGCCTCGTCTTCAAAACGGTGATTTGAACTTGAATGACGTTTCGCTATCTGTTGAAGCTCGTGGGCGTTACCGCATTAATAAAAATACAAGTCTGTCAGCTGGAATTGGTTTAAACCAACGTCAACCTTTTCACAGTTCGATCGAATCATCTGAAAATGCGGGCGACAACTTTAGCCTAAATAACCCATTCATTGCTGCTGAAGCTGGTTTTAAAGCGGGTATTTTTCAAAATCGTGCGACTTTGACTTACACGCACGGAACATCAGATCAGTTTGAAAACGATCAAATTTTTGGGCGTGTTTCTGGAACCTACTCCTTTATGCATTTGTTTAAAGAGGTTCCTTTNACTCTGGGGATGGCGACATCGGTCACTCATAACCTNCTTGAGGGCGACTCGACCTTTTTCAAGCACNTGCTTGGGGTTTATCCGTTTCTTGAGTATGCAATTACTGAAAATGTAGATTTCCGAACTGTTTTTGGTTATTTCAACTATCTGTATCTTGATGAAGAGGGTGGTCAAAATCGATCTTGGATTCGAGATGTTCATTATCAGTCGGTCGGTATTGGTGTTACGGTCAACCGTGACCTTTGGATCTACCCTAATTTTCAGCTCACTCCAGAGGCCCTGTCCTTTGCGTCTACGAACGTAGGGATCACGGCTCAGATCAACCTTTGATACGGGCTTGATTGAGTCTTTTTCAAAGCTCTAAGTAAATTTTCCTGGGCTGGGGAATCCGGTAGACCCGTTGTAAATAGCATTGATATGACGCCCTCAACACGATGAGGGGGGCGATCATGTCGCGCATTTTATTAGTTTTAGGTTTAGTTCTTGGATTTACATTGTCAGCTCAGGCGAATGNCGATGGTTACGGCTCACGATATTCGGTGAAAGCCAATAAGTGGGATCGTGAATTTGGTAGCTACTATGGCTACAAAGACCCGCATTGTGGGCACCGTGCNACNTGCTANGATGGNGTCACTTACTCGGACAATGTNTATNTTGAAGAACGCGTGATTGAGCGTGGNCACTATCGTGGTTACACCATNACGCGTGTGTATCGTCGTTCGAGTTACCGACAAAGCGACCTCGTTGTGACGTATTANTCACACGGTCGTCGAGTGGTTCGTCGTTCGTATTACTATACNCGGGTGAATGATTATTACTACCCAGGGTATTCGCGAACCTATGTTTCTTATCATCAGATTGATGAAGCCACATTGAACTTTGCTCTTGCCGTTTATACTGGTGTGGCAGCTGTTCAAATTTTGGCTGGGTGTGACACCGGTTCATGTGTTGCTGTCGCAGCGGCTTTAGGCTTAAGTGCCTCGGCTTCAAGTGCGGCTGCTGCCGAAGCTCGAAAAACCCAACTACAAAAACAGATCGATGCAAGCCGTGAGCGTGCTGATTCTGGGTTGGATATTGATTAAACCTCGCATAGGAGTCGCAGAAAATTTCCCAAAGTTTCAGTACTCTTCTGTTTCACTTGTCAGTCCGAGCCCTCCCAGCTTGGACTGATTTTTTTCGATCAGGCTACATCTGCTCGAAGCGCCTCTTTGTCTTTAATTTCATTTTAGTTTTACTTGTGCCATCCGCTTATGGGCTGGATCGCGATTTCCGCCTGAGTATTGGTTTTGCGCCAAGTGTAGATGTCAGTGATCAACGTCGAAATGAAGCCTTGCTGGCCTTTGTGGACCGCGTATCAGACGGAGTCAAAGCCGGTTCATCAGGACATATCGAATTGCATTATGCCGATGTGAGTCCTGTTGAGTTACGACCCGTTGAAACCTTTTGCTTACCTAAAGAGGTCGAGCGGCAAGCTCTGGCTTGGCCATCGGGCAATGGGGTTGCAATACACCCAGGCATCAAACAGATCATCGATGAAAATCGAATGTATGAAGGTTATCAGGCCTGTCGATATTTGAATGTCTTTGTTCATGATTTAGAGCGTGCGATCCTTGCTTTGCCGGGCAACCAAGATTTGTCCACCCCGCTAACGATGCAGCAGCGTAAAGCTGTTCGAGAATGTCGTAATGTGAGCAACAGCTATCTGGGCGGGGCTAAAGGGGTGCAGAAGAAGCGCGCTTGTCGTGACTATATGAAATGGGTTCGGACTAAAAACAGCTTCAGACGACGTTTGCAAAAAAAACGTGAGATGCTTTACGATGCATCGATCAAGTTTGATATGACCTCTATGGTGGCTAAAGACCTGCGTAGCTACGATCTTTGTGAGGGGTCACAAAAGCCAACACGTGTGACCTCCAGTGGAAAAAGCCTGAAAATGCTAGGTATGGCTATTACCTATGTTTCGGCCGGTTATAATTCGTCTGTAACGGGTCATGTGGCAGAGCGCTACGTCTACTGCTTAGACGGGGTCCTGTACGATAAGTTTTATAACTACTATCGCCTGGGTTCGAATGTCCTAAATTGTTTTGTAAGGCCTGGTGACAGTGATCCTGGTCAGTCTCCGCAAGAGATTGAGGCTTGCCAAGAAAACCAGCTGGCGATTCAGTACTCCGATCACCTGCCGACGATTTCGGATGACTACCTCCAGCGCCAAGAAGGAAGCGTTTTTATCGAGTTTACGAACCATCCGGGTCAGTATGTTGGCTATGGTAAAAGGCAGCTAATGAACAATCGCGATATTGTTGAGCTGTGGTTGGATGTGGACGATGAGCAAATGTATGAAGGTTTGTTATCAGCAAAGCGTGAATATGAAGAGCAAACACGGCGTTTACTTGCTGGTGAGGACTGGGATCGATACGAGATTCTAGGCAATAATTGTACGCAGTTTGTCCGTGATCGTTTGAACCAGTTGGGTGACGGGTATGAGATCAGCAAAATGGAAGGTCTTACGCCGACGTTTATTTTAGGGTTTCTTAAGAAGAAGACCTTACGAGATGTGATCATCTATCCATCGCAACGCTTGTTCCGAAAACTACTGATGCTTGAAAAAGGTGAATCCCTATTTATGAATCATTTCACCTTTTACACGAAGACCGTCGATACCGACGGCTATGCTGGCTCGGCGTTGATCTACCCCGACTACTCGCCCGATTCGTCCTTTTTGTGGACGTCTTTAAGTGGCTTGATCAATTTAGTCTCTTCGCTGTTTCGGGTCACCTTTGGGGTGCTGACTTTACCACTATCTTTTGACGAGCACTTGGGGTGGAATCAAATCGAGCAGGGGATGACAGATATGTTGTTCGCTGGGGTGGAGGTCGTTGGCCAGCGCATGCGCTATTTGCCTTCAACCAACTGGACTGAAGCTGANATTGAATACCTCGGGCGAATGGAATACCAAACGCCGAAGGTTGTCGATCANCTTTTGCGTCAGGCTGAAGGCGATTCTAGAAAGTAATTTTAGAGCTGCCTGTGATCTGTTCCAAGGNCTGTTGGTTTAGAAACTGAAGCTTAGATCGAGCACTTTCGATGTCTTCTTGGTCGCGGGTGTTAAACTGAACCACCTGAGTCACTTTGTTTCCACTTGCTGTCTGACCCGTTACATGTAGATGCACTTGGTAGTTGATTTCGTGGTTGTTACTTGAAAATACAAGGCTATGGCCGGAGGCTTTTCCTGCAGCTATGGAGGAGGGGGCATCGCTGTCGTCGACGAGCTGAACCCCTTCGGGAAGAATCCATTTATATTCAAGCTGGCTGACAGGCTCTGGACTTGATAGCGTCATTTGAACTTCGATGTTGTCCGAGCTGGATTTTGCTGAGGCCGACAGCTGAACATTCAAAGTTGAAAGTAGTTTTTGTGTGCGAAACATCTGACGAGGAGCCCGCTCAGGCAGGAAGCCTTTAACCTTTGAAACAGCCGCCAGTTTTCGGTTGGGCTGACCTTTTAAGGTTGGAGTGAGGCTGGCGCAAAGAACAAAAATTCCCAGGCCAATCAAGCTGAAGGCCATATAGTGTTTTTGCTTGAATCGCTTCTGCGATGACGTCGTTGTTGGCGATGTCATGGGAGAGCTGCCGGACATAGGTAGTTCGCTCCTACTTTTAGGTTATATTTGGTTTCGACACCGTGGCCTGCGCCATCGCTGACGTAGGCAATCACTTGAATCAGGTAATCGCCAGCAGCAAGACCTGATAGTGAAACTGACTCGGTCTCCGAGGTTCCGACGGTTCCGTCAGGTTCGGTGAATCCGCTGTTGGTATTTAAAAGATCACTACTGAAGTAATAGCTAGCACCGGACTGAATATAACCAATCACTGCGTCACCACCGTAGACATAAACATCAAGGTCGGCCTCGCTTGTTCCCGATTGGGTCGTGTAGTTCAGTGTTAGGCTCAATGTTCCTCCGCTATGTTTGTAGTGGTAGAAATCATTGTTAATCAAATAGTGAGTGTTTACATTATAAATATCTGTGGCACTCCCGTTGTTGGTCTGGTCCTTATCGGGTGTCATCGAGTAGTCTTCGTCCGATCCGCCGCCCACACACTCGCTTGCAGACTGTGTGACATACTGTGCGTACTCGGATCGATCACCGGTGTGCATCTCCAAAGTCCGGATGGAAGACCAGTCGGTCGATCCTGAAACTTCGTTTTGTTGGGCATCATGAAGCAGGCCTATAGACTGGAAATCGGCGTCCGTGTTGTTCATGCCGTCGACGTCTGTCATTGCCGCCCAAATTTCGTTGAAGGTCCCAGACACGGTGTCTGATCCGCCGTCAGTGGAGCTGTCGACGGCGTCCCATAGAATGCGAGCGACCGAGAACTCGCGGAAGTTCCCTTCGCCAGCGTTCAGTGGGACGTCTCGTGCGTTTCCGCCAGACTGGTTTTCAAGGTCGATCCGAAAGAAGTTTCCAGTGGCTCCGTCTTCATTTCCGTAGGTGTCGATATAGTACCCAAGGTTTTGAACGTAGCCCTGTAGAAAGTTGGCCCAGCCTTCGCTCCAAGCGAGGCGCGGGTCGATCAGACTGGTCCCTGAGTGCGACCCACCTGGCGAGTCCGAAATCGAGTAGGCATCCTCAAGAAAATGCCCGTATTCGTGAATAATCACACTGTTATCAAAGTGGTCAGTGTCTTCATTGTCGACGTCGCCTTGAGATCCACCTAGGATAAACAAGCGCCGATCGGTTGGATCGTTCGGGTGAACTGTAAAAAAGGAAACGCCCGAGCTAGATCCGAAGTAAGTTGCGGGATTGAAGCCTTTGGCCCAATAAACTTTCGATGCCGGTGCGACGTCGAAATCGGTGCATCCGGTAAATCCACAGGTGCCCACCTCAGTTCGTAAAAACTCATTTGTTTTTAAAATCTGATCATAAATGTTGAAAGCTCCGCCAAGGACCTCGTCGGTCACGCCGGCATTCATTGTACTGAGCGTCTTGGAGCCATCTGCAACAAAGCTTTGGCTAAGGCTATAAATGGTCCCTTCTTCTGGGCACTCAAAAATGGCTGTGTTGACCTGGCTGTTGTTCCCGCGCGCCATAACGGAAAGGGTATAGGTTTCACCAGAGTTTGGCAGGGCCAACGAGTAATCACCGCTGGCGTCGGTTTCTCCGCATTGGATGATATTTCCAGAGTTATCTGTTACTCGAATCTCGGCATAGCGTATGGCTGTGGCTGAGGAGGCACCTAAAAGACCAGGCGAACTTCCAGAGGCATCGATCTGTCGGTACTGGTAGGTGGCCGAGCCGCTGACTGTGATTCCGCCGGAATAGCTAGTCACCGTCGAGCAATAAGATTCGATCGTCGGAGTACTATATAAGCTGGCTCGGTCCGAGCACGAGCCTTGGGCGGAGTTATTAGAACCGCCGGAAAGTGCTTTGACACCAGAACAGCTTGATAGGCCTGACAGGGGAAGCAAAAGGAAGATAAGTCGAAGGGACTTCGATATTTTCACACACAACATATTCTCTAGGTCTATCGGCTAGATAGGTGGTGATATTGACGGAAAGTTTCTGATTTTTTTGAATTGTGGAAGTCTCAGCCTGGGTCGCATATTTCTTCAACAGTTCGTCTGTTTTTTCGCAGCAATTGCAGGCCTTTTTCGTTGAAAATTTTGGCGGTGAAAGGCAAATTATTGGGGTTTCAGGGGGCCAGCGTGCTTAAAGGGTTTAATTCAGATGTGGAGTTCGATGGTCGAACTTATCACGTACAGACGGAAGACTGGGGACAACGAAATCCCTTTTTAGTCAGCCGCGTCTTTTTGCACGGAGCTGTATTGCGAACTCTGAAAACCTCCTACACGGACGTTCTTCCTGAGGCCCTGGCCAAAGATAAACAGGCCCTTCATCTTGCGATGGAATTGCAGCACCAGAAAATTCTGGACCTGCTGCTTTCTGGCAAATTGGTGAACTAGTCGATACACTGTATCTATATGATACAACTTCAACACGTCTATAAATCCTATCCGGGCGGCACTCACGCACTGAAAAATATTGATTTGACCATCGACAAGGGTGAGTTCGTTTATTTGACCGGCCGTAGCGGGGCGGGGAAGACGACTTTGTTTCGCTTGATCTCTGCGTTTGACCACCCCAGCTCTGGAAAATTAAACGTCGCCAATTTTAATCTGACCGAAATTTCATCGGGACAAGTTCCCTATTTTCGTCGCCGTATTGGTGTGGTTTATCAGGATTTTAAACTGCTTCGCAGCCGAACGGTTTTCGAAAACGTGCGTCTTCCTTTGGAAGTTCTGGGCCATAGGAACGGGATCGATGAAAAAGTCCACCGGGCTTTGGATGAAGTTAGTTTGCTGGATAAAAAGCACCAGTTTCCCGAGCAACTTTCAGGCGGGGAGCAACAGCGTGTTGCTATCGCAAGAGCTTTGATTCATGACCCAGGGTTGCTGATCGCCGATGAGCCGACAGGAAACCTTGATCCGACGTTGACGGAAGAAATCATGGATCTTTTTGATAAGGCCAACGCTCGTGGCACGACGGTATTTATCGCAACTCATGATCACGAGTTGGTGCAGCGGCGCTCNCATCGACGNATTCACTTAAGTGCTGGTCANATCGAACAAGATATTCTTGAATCGGGAGGTCTATAATGGCCCGTCGATGGTGGTCTCACTTTACACGGTCCTGGCGCCTGTATCCGGGACTACAGTTTACGACCGTATTGGTGCTGTCCTCGACGATGACCATCTTTGTGTTGCTACTGGGAATTGCTAGTAATTTATCTTCTGTTTTGGCGACCATGGGGGACCAGGTCCGCGTGAGTCTCTATTTGTCGGATTCCGAGGATCTTCAAGCGACACAAGGGCGGGTTCAGGACTTTTTAAAACAGTTTCCTGCGGTGACGAAGTCTGAGTATGTTTCCAAGGATCTTGCGCTTCAACAGTTCAAAAAAGAAATGACCGACTGGTCATGGGAGCTGATCGAAGANGAAGGTAACCCCCTGCCAGCCAGTTTTGAAGTGACTTTGGATCCAACNCTTCAGAAAGCCCAACTACTTCGTTTTCTNGAGGTNTTTAAGTCTAAGGCGGCCGATATGGAGGATATCGATGAGGTCAGCTACGGCCAGTCCTGGCTAATGGGATACAGCTCGTTGGTACGAGCGTTTTCACAGGCGAATTGGTTTTTTCTGTGTACCCTTTTGTTTGCAAGTCTGTTGGTCGTCGGAAACACCATTCGTCACAGCATCTCACAGCGTCGAGAAGAAATCGAAATCTTAGAGCTGGTTGGGGCNAGTCGATCCATGATTCAGTGGCCCTTTGTCTTTGAAGGTGTCATGACAGGCTTNATTGCTTCGGCATTCGCCGCCGTATTATCGCTTCTGGTGACNCAGGNTTTTCAGTCNGCTTTTTCGGAATCCCTTGGGTTCTTAGGAGTCGGTACTATTGTGCCGGCCGTGACGCCCGGGAACTTAGTTGCNCTGGTTTTGGGCGGGGCATTGATTGGCGGATTCGGAGCCTATGTGTGTATTCGGCGTATGGCGGGTGGCTGGGNTGCGACCCAGCGAATTTATTCGTTACAGGACTATAAGTGAAATATTTTTGGGTGGCTTCATTGTTGTTTGTTTTTGGTTCGACGGCTGATGCTATTGAACCAGCGGCATCGCAAGCCAGCGAAATATTGCAGAAGATCGATTCGACAAAGTCCATGATGGAAGATCGTCACCTTGAAGAGCGGAACCTGATGGGCGAGCTATACGAGTTGAATCAAAAAATCGAAAAGGCGTCGTTGCGGCGAAGTCGGCTTTCGGACCTGATTCTGGTGACTCAAAGTAAAGCTGAAAAACTGGCCAATGAAATCACCGAGCTTAAAGATCAGCTTTCTGAAAACCGAAAGCGGTTGGGGCAGCGAATGCGACTGATGTATAAGTTGTCCGGTGACAAGGTGTTAAGTTTTCTACTTTCAGGTAACAAAGAAGTCAGTGTCGAAAAAAAGATGCGTTACTTGAAAATCTTCGCCAAAAAAGATCAGCAGTTGATTAAGGATCACCAGATAGCCCTGACGAAGTATCACGCCAAACGGGATCAATTGGGGAAAAAGGTCGCTCAGTTGATCGAACGACAAAAAAAATATTCAAATGAAGAGCAATTCCTAGAGGCTCGGCAAAACAGGCGGACCAGTTTGCTTAAGGATCTGCGTCAGGACAAAAACCGGACGTTGAAGACATACCAGCAGCTTCAGGCCGCGGCTCGAAAAACCTTAGGTCAGGAACTTCAGACCCTATTGCAGCCAAGCTTGTTTGAATTTAAGGGTAAGCTGTCGGCGCCGACAACGGGCACTTTGGTTTCAGAGTTCGGAACACAGATGGATCCCGAGTTCAAATTTCGCTGGAACCAACGCGGAATCTTTTATTCGACACCAACTGCGACGCCAGTAAAGGCTGTTTTTGATGGTAAGGTTGCTTTCCTTGGTCAGTTGCAAGGGTCGGGTCAGACGGTGATATTGGATCACGGCGATCATTACTACTCGGTGTATTCCGGCCTTAAAAAAAGTGCTCTGTCAAAAGGGGAAAAGGTGACTGCGAACCAGCCCATCGGTTTGACAGGTCGCCACTACCGCGGCCGTGGTTTGTATTTTGAAATTCGTCATTATTCTCAGCCATTGGATCCATCCGGGTGGATGGAGCAACATGAGATCGCTCAGCTAGGTGCGCAACAAGGGGTTAACGTCAGTGCTAAAATGGGTTCGAA
>NYZX01000040.1 GCA_002686065.1 Pseudobdellovibrionaceae bacterium
AGCATATTAAGCTCTCACCGGATCCTATTTATCACTGCTGTAGACGACCGATAATGAGATACCATTCTGAAGGCGAAGTTCAGGATTTTTGAAAATCGCAGTCTTTCTGCGAACGTCCCTCATGTTGTGAACAATCGGTTCGATAAGTAGGGCATGAAGATACTACTTATCGAGGATGATCCTCTACTTTCTGAAACTGTTATCGATTCGCTAGACACCTTTGGTGAAGTCTACCATGCGCGCACCTTACGAGAAGCCATCCTGTATTTTCAGGTCTTACAGTTTGATGCCATCGTCTCGGACGTTTACCTTCACAGCGACAACTCCATTGAATACTTCCGTGAGGCCACGGACAACACAACCCCCATTATTTTTATCACCGGGATGCCAAGCGATGATTTGGTCGAACAAATGTTAGCCCTAGGTGGCCGAGACATGCTGGAAAAGCCCTTCCGTATGGACGACCTTCGAGCCAGCCTAGAAAAGCATGTTGGCCTGATCGCCAGTCAACGAAACAGAAAGACCTTACCCTAATTGGTCTTCGTTGGTTTTTGGAAAGTCTTTCATTCCAACCAACCAGCCAGATAAAGATTTACAAGCCACATATTTTCCAAGCGGCCCGAAAATTCTACCGTCTATTAATTTGACCACATTGCTCAGCGCGCTCTGAGCCCCACTAAAGCCTCACTTATATATGGCATTGGCCTTGCTTTGCTTACCTGCGAACAAACGGTAAGTGAGGACCCTATGCTTCGTGTAATGAAATATTTATGCTGTGTGCTTCTATTCGCAAGCACCTTTGCCTTTGCTGGAAACGGTGATGAAGAGAACGCCCGGCCAGCTCAACAAGTCGAACAAACAGAAGACCGTAGCTGGTGGCAACGAGCTGGCGATCGCGTTCGAAGAACCTTCAGTGGCAATGAACAAACCTCCCGTCGGTCGCCTGAAGCCGTCACTGGACGGTCAACGCCCATTCAACCGACACCTTCACAAGACCAAGATAATGTTTGGACGCCTCCGACAGTTGGCAATGACTTCCCTGCGGCCGATCAAACCAACGGCAACCCTTGGGTTGCCGACGGATTTGATCCGTGGGCCGAGCCTCTGACTGGAATCCCAGACGCCGAGCAGCTTTCCGAGCAAATCTTTACAGTCTCTGGAAGTACTCAATATGTCATCGGGCGCTTTCGCGCTTCTCCCGGCTTATTGACGTCACGCAATATCGTCAAAAATCGTGGCCGCGCTGAGTACGAACGTGAGAAAGCTCTGATCCAAGCTCGCACGCAGTCAGCCATCAACTTCACGCCAATGGACGCTGACAACAACCAAGTCTATGACCTTGCTGGTCGCCCCGTCCAAGCTGATGGATACACGGGTGTTGCCTACCGCGATGCCAACGGGCAGGTTTTTGCAAAGCCAGGACCTGGCCGCACTCGCATTGCTCTTGGTCGATTGGTTCCAGTTGTTGATCGCAACGGTGTTGAAAAGACCTCTGAAAACGCTGCCGGTGAGCGTGTTGAAGTCAAAGGCTACGAAGAACTTCGTAAAGCTGTTCACGCTGCCTACAAGCGCGAATTCGGAGAAGACGTTGCTCAGCCAGAAACCATTGATGGAATCATTCACCACACGCGCGGTGCCCGTGTTGGAAACATGCTGCAAATTGCTGCTGAAGAAATCGATGAAGGCGCTGGCCACACCGGTAAATTAGCTGGAATCAATTCGGACACGATCTCTCGTCAGGACTTTCCAGGATTTAGCGGTTCTCACGTCGGAACACGCTACACCCCTGTTGTTACAGTTCCAGTCTACGAAGGTGCTAAAAACCAAGAATCCTATGACCGTGCTGGTCTTTTTTGGGGGCGCCTGCTAGCCCATGTAAGCGGGAACGACCCTATTCCTTTCGCTGACCACCCCTATAAAGAAGACCCGATGAGTTTTCTTTCTGCCGCTGAAGCCGCCGACCTTGCTCGTGCAGCGATCGATACCGAGTGGGTTCGCCCCGGTGAAGATCGCCCTTACTGGCAGATGATCCAAGACTACCCCATGTTCAACTGCTACTGTTCAGAGGGGCAAACCCTACTAACAACTTTAAAGTCGAATATCGAACCGACACCAGCCGGCTTTGAAGCCGCATGGCCTGGCGAAGGGGACCGCATGTGGAAACTTGCTGTCGCTAAATTCGCAAGCACTGTCGGTCGCAATAAAGATGATCTGACTCAGGTGACGGACGCAAAATACAAAGACCTAAAGGGCGAATACGATCCGAAATATCACGGAATGGAAAAAGCCGAAATCCCAGCTGGATTTATTGGACACCTTGTCCTTGAAGGCGATATCAATCCTCTTTGGAACCTTCGAGGGTTTGCTTCATTAGAAGCCACTCGCAGCGTTCTTGGTGGCGCGATGCCGATTAAGCCTTGGACAGCGGCTGACCTTCTTCGCAACATGGTCGATCGCCAGGTTCGATTCACTTACCAGGGTGGAGCCGCTCCGGCAGCATTGATCATGGCTTTCATCCCGAAGGTTTCTCAGCGAATTGCCCGCTCACCTGAAGACGTCACTAAAGCTTTGGCTCCACTGGCTGTCATGAACATGATGTTTGACGTTGCTTACGCCGCCGCATCGGAATTCGCTGAAATGAGCGCCGACGAACGCAGTGGCGCATTGGCTGATTTGGCTCGCGGTGCCTTGCCGGCATCCGCTCGTGCCCGACTAGAAGCTCTTCAACAAGAGCTTTCTGGGACATTAGTTGATTTGGGTCGAGCCAAAAGCATTCCCGAGCCAAAAATGCTCGAACTTGCTGGTGTCGTGAATCAACAACTGCAAGAACAAGCTTTTGCCCAAGACAATATGGTACAAGCTATCACCGCCATGTCCGAAGTTCCTAAAAGTGGAGCTCGACTGGATATGGCATTCGCTTTGTACAACCAAGCTTCCGAAGGGGCATGGCAAGCCGCTGCAGATATGGTTCCCGGAATCTCACGTGAAGATTCAGCGAAAGCTCCAGCTCAAGGCGGACAAAACCTAGGAAAAGACTATGCTGTTCAGTACCAGGTTCCACCGACTCTTTATGTGGCTGGCGGACGAAACACATTCGTGCAAACTGACCCAGCTTTCAAACTGCTATATGTCGGAACATTGGTGACACCAAGCCAAGTCGAAGTGGCTCTTAACGTTGAAAGCGAGCAAGCGGTCAACCTTTACGACACACTTCAAGCTTTGGCTCCGTACATCGATCAAGCCCTTGCCGAGCGTGGCGAAGAAACCTTCCGCCAAGAAGGATACGGCCCATTGATTGATATATTGAATGCGAAGCTTCAACGAAGCCAAGCTACGCCCACCCAGCCACACGAGCCCGCCGAAGCCGTCAACAGCTGCCAAGCGATCTTCCAGTAAGACGACCAGCCTGAGCGCCCCAAAGGGGTGCTCAAGGCCCATTTTAGCGCTTTTTACATCCCAGGTGCCCTTAGGCCCTGGGATTTTTTTATTCCGAAACCTTCATAGGCTAGCCGTTAAAGATGATGGCCAAAAAGGCCGATAAGCAGACCATGGTCCAGTTCGATTAACTGCCGCCCCCTGGGGCACCGTCTAATCACTAGAACGCCATAGGGGGAGCTTATGCCGGCACGTCATTCACTATTGCAACTGGTTCTGGCCATCATTCCANTCGGAGGCCTGATTGCTGGAGGCGTCNTGTTCGTNGACCTACAAAGTGCCGATCGCATGCCCCAGTCGCTTGTCGAGCCCCAACAGGAGTTCACCCAGGAACACATCGATAACTTTGTGCTTCTTGCCGAGCACGGCGATCGTGATGGCGTTGAAATCTACCTGCGCGCAGGGATGAAGGCCGACTCACCCAACGGGGATGGCAGCACCGCCTTGATGGGCGCAAGCCTTAACGGCCATGATGATATTGTCGAGCTGCTATTGAAGTTTCAAGCCGATCCGTACACCACTAATAAAAGTGGCTACAGCGCCCTTGCCTATGCAAGCATTCATGGCCGGCCTGAAACCCTACAAGCCTTGAAGGACGCGATTTCGCCGTCTCACCGGCTACCGGCCTCCGCGCGTGTAGACAAATAAGTTCACATCGATCCCACCGTTTTTAAACGACAGAGGCCGCTTCACCTTATAGCCCTGTAGCGACTTGGGTTGAAACTTCGTCGGCAACAAAAAGCCGGCCTTCATTGGCTGAAGGGTCATCAGAAGTTTTTCGATCACCTCATGCATCGTCGCGCCGTCGGATTCAAGGCCAACTCGATCCCCGTAAGGCGGGTTGGACAAAACCATCAAGGGCTCACCGATGTCCCCAGACGTATAATCCTCTGCAGATTTAACCTTGAAATCGACCTCCACCTTTGCCGATTCTGCATTCCCGGTGGCGGCTTGAATCGCCGTGGGACTGACATCCGATCCGATCAACCGTAGATCTGGCTGTTTCAGCTCAACCTTATAGGCCGCCGTGACGGCAAAATTCTTGCGAAATCCTTGATAGGTAAAGGCACGGCTTTTGATCTTTTGAAAAAAGGTCGCCGCTTCAAACAACACAGTACCTGATCCACAGAACGGATCTAGCAACTGAGCACCAGACTCAAAAAAGTTCATTTCAGTCAGGCAAGCAGCGGCATGGCTTTCCCGCATGGGCGCCTCAACCGAAAGTTTTTTGAGGCCCCGGCGATACAAAGGGTCGCCCGTTGTGTCCAAACTGATTTCAACTTCATCGCGGAAGACCCGAATAAAGATCTCTTGGATATCAAAAGACCTCGCCCCTTTTTTTAAGGGGTGCTTTTTAACGTAGGCATCTAAAGCTTCCTGCGCTTTTGATTCTAGATACTTCGCATTGTTCAGGCGTGAGGATCGCGAGGTCACACGCCACCGAACGGACTTNCCACACAAGATCTGCGACCAGGGTAGACCTTCGACCTGTTTATAAAAGTGGACACCGTCTGTTGATCGAAACTGCGAAAGCCGCAACAAAATCCGGGTGGGAATTTTCAAATAGTGATTCAAGCTATAGACTAAGGCCAAGTTATCTGTCGTCAGCTGGACTCCACCCCTTAGGGTTTCGGCTTGATAGTCCTTTTGCAGGAACTTAGATTTCAGCTCAGAAAGGGCCAGGGACTCTTGCCCGGGCGTCACAACAAGAAAGCAACAATATGGTGATGTCATAAAACAACAGATACCTTGTTTTGGCGAAGAAAGCACGCTGACATCGATGGCCGTGGCTAAAAAATCACATAACCGCCAAAAGTCGGTTTCGAGTCTTGTCTTTGAATGACTTAGTAAACCGTTAGCCCCATCCTATAGGGGTCGAACTAACAGGGAGGACATTATGAAGTTTTTAGCAAAAGCATTGCTGGCTTCGTCACTAGTTTTTGGAGCTTCATCGGCTCTGGCTCAGGGCGTATTTGTAGAGCCATATCTTGGAATCGATTTTCTAGGTGAATACGACCTTGGAAACAACAACTCGGACGACTACACGTCTCAATTCATTGGCGCTCGGGCTGGTTACACAGGAATCGCTGGGTTGGTCTTCGTTGGTGCCGACGTCATGTACGGGACTGGCGGAACCTTCACGGATGTCTACGGCGGATCAGACCGCGACGTCGATTCACGAGTTGCACTTGGTGTTGTAGCTGGGGCTCGACTTCCACTCATCGATGCCTGGGTCGGATACAACTTCTCCGACAAATTCGAATTCGACCCAGCTATCAGTGGCGAAGACAGTGTCGACGGAACCTCCGTGAAGTTCGGTGTCGGCCTAGGGTTTATCCCTTTTGTTAACGTCAACCTAGAGTACATCACCTTCACGGGTGACAATGACAACCTCGATGTCGATACAACAACCTATCTGTTAAGCGTGAGCTTACCATTGTCCATCTAAAAAATAGTTGATGACGCATTCAACAATCCCGCAGGCCAACCTGCGGGATTTTTTTTGCCTTCCGATGACACAAATTGTATGAATAATTCGTACATCACCTTGTCACAGCGAATTTCACCACATCATTGGGGGCTTCATGTCATCTACTACGACCTTCAGTAACGCCAGTTCCACCACAACAGCATTCTCCAACCCAAAGCTTTGGATCCGCAATCCGGGCTACGACTTGGGGTTGGTCACAGGTGGCGCTTTGTTTACTTTACTTGTTGCAGCCCTTGCCTTCTCACAACCAACTTGGCTCCCCGTCTTTTTTTGGATTTGGGTCGTCGCTTTTGAAGGCTCACACTTTTGGGCCACCTGGAGTCGTACCTACTTTGACAAGAAATACCGATCCGAAAACAAATCGGTTCTGGTCGGCAGCCTTGTGTTCTTTTTAGCCCCCGCACTTGCGCTGTATTTTGATGGAAGCAATGGCGTCGCCTATGCCACCCTGTATGGCTTCTTTATTTTTGTTTGGTCCCTTTATCACAATGCCCGTCAGCACTTTGGGTTTATGTCAATCTACTCAGGCAAGGCGGAAATCAGCCCCTCGCTGAAGTCGAAGATGACCCTTGCTTTGTACATGGCGGTTTGCTTTGCCCAAGCTCACTTCCTATTAAACTTCAAAATTCAAGGGGTCTTCGGGTTAGCTGCGGCTAGCGAGGTCTCACCCACACTGAACTTTCTTGTCGACCAGCTACCCAAACTATTAAGTGGTGTGGCTTTTATCTACTGGATCAAACTGGCCTTCGAGGCAAAAAGTGAAGCGGGCGAAAAATTCTTTATGCCGATTTTTTACATCGGAATTTGCCTGCTGTTTTACACGTCCATGTTTTACTTTATCGCGCCAAACGATCAGTTCGTGCAGAACCTAAACGGTGCAGAAACCTTAATGCTCATTGCGATTATGAACTCGTTGTTTCACAACATTCAGTACCACGCCATTGTTTATCATTACGGAAAGAAGCGCTACGAAGGAAACCAAAAAGGCTTTGGATGGGCGGCTTGGATTAACAAAAGCTCACTCAGCTATATGGGTTTTGCTCTACTACTAGGCTTAGCTTTTGGCGCCATCGTCTGGAATGTCGGCGACTGGCCAAGTCCATTGGGCCAGTGGACCCAACCAAGCATGCGATCATGGGCCTACGTGCTTTTCTTCGGAATCATTGGGCACCATTTCTTCCTTGATCAAGTGATCTGGCGCCCCAGCAAAAGCAAAGAACTTAAAAGCTACTTAAGTTAGGACAACGTCTGCCCTAACTTACAAAGTCTGCAAAAACCGTATCAGGTCACGCCGGTCTTGATCAGAAAAAATCGAACGCCCGTTTCGAACGAAGATTCCGACGTCGTGTCCGATATTCTTCATTCCGATTCGGCGAGTATCAAAATAGTAATCGCGGTTCTGTTTCCACGCACTTGGTACGGCTGCGCCCGATGGGTAGCCGTTGCAATCTAAATCAAAATCCGTCTGCTTATTCTTCGGCGGCCCAGCCCAATAAGTCACCTGACGTTCTGCCTTAGGCAATAAAACATCACATAAGGTCGGCATGGAATTGTTATGCATATAAGGCCATCGCGCCCAAATCCCATTCAAAGGAGGCGGCACATAACCTGTTTGCTGGCGGATTAATATCCCGTTCTTTTTCGAAATCTCCAGGTTATTTAACTGCTCCAGTGACTCCATCCCCCAATAACGATAGGGGTCCGTACCGACATCACTAATGGGAGTATCTTGAAAGTATTGAACCTCAAAAGTCTTCAACTGTTGAGCAAGGCTCATGTTTTCTGCCCCCGGCAGAGACCAGTTCTTTTTATACTGACCGTGACATTCAGCACAGGTCTGCTGAAACAAGACTTCACCTCGTTTAGCCGACTCCAGGTCAAAGTGCTCGGCCGGAAAAAAATCCGTGATCGATGGCGCTTCGCTTGTAAACACAGCCGTTGTTAGTTCACGCACGATTTCGGTGTTTTGTACCAACCAATCCTCTAGCTCACGAAGGTCAGTCCCGCGGCCGATTTCATTCCAAAGCAAGTTGGTAAATATTGGGTTCCCGGAAACAACAGACCCATCTAATAAAAATTTATTTTTATACTTTAAAGTCCACCACACAGCAGGCTTGCTATCTGCAACCCGGCGCCGAAGACGGTCATGCCTTGGATTTCTTGCAAGGCCTTCATTAAAGCTAGCATAGGCGTCTTGGTTTCGTTTTGAAAGCGACAAGGCCACTTGAGCCAAAGACGTATCCAACCCAAGTTGAATGGGAGCCTTCGCTTCAATATGCTGGATACGGTCTTTAGCCATTGTAAGCATTTCCACTTCCGCATCCGTCGAATCCGTGAACAACCGAATCCCGAATTCAGGGACCGTTCTTAAGGCAGCCGAACCTTTTACAAAAAAGTCGTTGGCCAAGGGGAAGCGATTCGACAACCCCAAAACCTTGGTTCCAAAGAGGTCCGCGGCATGGCAAGACGCACAACTAAATGTGAACCCTTCAGCTCCGTGGCGTTCTATCAACCCCATCCCCATCCGATACTCGGGACGAAAGCCTTCAGGGAAAGGAAACACGTCCTCGGTCTCGGGGAACTCATGAAGCCCAAGCCATTCCATAACCTGGTCAAAACTACGAAGACCTGAGATCCCACGGAACAAGGACTGAAACAATCGGCGAATAGGATTGCTGTCGCGTTCATCTAACATCTTTTTTATCGGATGGTATGGAAGAACAACACCAGTGATCTCAACGGGCCAGTTCAACATATGTATTCGCCCGCGACGAACCACCTCATCCAGTTCCTGCGGATCAACCTGGTAAGGGTTTGAACGCCCTTCCAACGGAACAGAAAAGCCTTCGGCCCAATCCGGCTCGGCCGAATGAACAACAAGTGCAAGCTGCATGATTAGTAAACCAAGCCACAACCGCGACATAAGCCCCCCCCCCTTCACGCTGTTGACTGACAATACCACAACCAATACAGGACTGAACTTTTCCCTTTGACGCGTTTCAAAAACACCGTCAGCATCGCCATATGCAGATTTCAGCAGCTGACCTTGGACTTCCGAATTTTAAACCTGTTCCCGGCTTCACGGATCCCTGGGCCCAAACCGTATTTGGACGCTATTGGCCACAACGATCGTGGTCTTACCAAGCCGACGAGGAACTGGAAATCGAGCTCTCCGATGGTGACCGTCTTTTGCTGTTAATCAACCGCCCAACGAATTGGACAGCCAAGGACCGCTTCATTCTTTTGGTCCACGGATTAGTCGGAGATAGCGAATCAACGTATATGATTCGTATGGCTCAGCGCTTCGTTGATATGGGATACGCCTGTGGGCGTTTGAATCTGAGGATGGCAGGACGAGGAAAAACTCTGGCAAGAAAGATCTACCATTCGGGACGAAGCCAAGACACTCGGGATGTGTGTGTCCGACTAAAGACCCTTTACCCGGACGCTCCAGTCACACAAATCGGAGTCTCCCTGGGCGCCAACATAACCCTTAAGATGCTTGGCGAGGACGGACAACAGGCCTCGGGCAACCTCGACTCTGCCGTAGCTATTTCCGCTCCGATTGACTTGGCGGCCAGTGTTCCACGCCTTCAGAGCTCCGCTAAAAACCGTTTTTTTGATCGCTACTTTGTGAAGACGCTTCACAAAGAGCTAAAAGCGCTTCGAAAAATCCATCCTCACATTGCAGATTTAAAGGTCCCGAAAGACATCACACTAACCGAATTTGACGAGCACTTTACCGCCCCTTTTTCTGGGTTTAAAAGTGCCGCCGACTACTACCAACAATCTAGTGCGCTGCCTAAAATGGGAAACATTCAAGTTCCAACCCTAGTCCTTTATGCCGAGGACGACCCCATCGTCCCCCCAGAACCCTACAGGCAAATACCAACCAATAAAAATATTCGGTTAGTCATCACCAGACAGGGGGGTCACGTTGGGTTCTTAGGGACAACGGGGATCCCGGGCCACTTTCGCTGGATGGACGAAGCGGTGACCCGGTTTGTATTCAAAATCGATTCTAAAAAGGGCGGGGCCATTGCGAACAGAGGCGAAAAGAGCTAGTCGTCTTCCACAACAAGAGGAACGCGATGTGTAGTGAGGACTGCCGCAATGGCCCTATGAAAAATAAGGAGAACAAATAAGGACACGATACTTCCGAGGGGCAACATCAGTGGTTCCATTTGTTCGACCAACTCCTTTCGAGGTTGTTGGTCTTAGTTAAAGCAAGAGTCTTGCCAAGTTCGAACAAGGCTTCATTTTGATATGACACTTTATGGTGATCACTATCGATCAAAAACTTCCCGTTTTGGGACCCCCAAAACGGGACCAGGTTCTAGTTTGGAACCGCTTCTTCGTTTTCTTACTTCTTAATGGGTCGAGCTGCTTGAATCTTCAATTCAATTTTTATCAAATCTCCGACAACAGGTCCGACTTCAACAACATTGTTCCACGTCAAACCAAAGTCTTTGCGGTTAATTTGTGTTGTGGCCTCGAAAGCCAACTTTTCGTTACCGAAACCATCGTTAGGAATGCGACCAAGAACACGTCCTTCAAAGGTCACTTCTTTTTTGACACCTTTGATCGTCAAATCACCCGTCATCTTGAACGACTTCTGGCTACCAGAGATTTTCTTGCTAACGAACAGCATTTTTTTATGATTCGCTACATCGAAAAAATCAGCGCTTCTTAAATGTCCATCGCGCTTCTCGACCCCGGTATCAATCGAACTCACATCCACTTCCGCGGTCACTTTTGATTTGGTGAATCGTTTTGCAAGATCAACCTTCCCACTGAAGGTGGTAAAAGATCCCTCGACGGTGGAAACAACAAGGTGAGCCACTTCGAATCCGACCTTTGAGTGGGCTGGATCGATGTTGTACTGCCCCGGTGAAAGGTCAGCCGCTGTTGCACCTAAAGAAAAAAAGAAAGCCAGTGTTAAAGTCAGTGATTTCATAATTGGTCCTCCAAGGTAAATCGTCATTGACACAAATAAGTATCGTCGAAGCCCAATTGTTTGATAAGATGGCTATTTTAAGATATATTGTCTTATATTATGAAACAATTGCCTGATTACAATCGCTTACGCCTGTTTCTTGAGATCGCCCGTGCTGGCAACCTAACCCGTGCGGCGGACCAGTTGAATTTGAAGAAAGCTAAGCTCAGTCGCGATTTGGGACTTCTTGAAGAAGACATAGGCGTTCAGTTGTTTCAAAGAACCACAAGGCAGTTCAAACTAACCAGCCCGGGACAGCGTCTTTACGATGGCCTGATGGCCCCCTTCGGAGGAATAGACACCCTTTTGGATCAGACCATCCAAAACCAAGAGGACCTCTCAGGGGACGTGCGCCTAACCTGCCCTGAGGACGTCGGCCATTGGGTGATAAACCCCATCCTTGCCGAATTCCAAAAGAACCACCCGAAGGTCACCATCGAAGTCATCTACTCGACAGAAAACCTAGATCTGATCAAGGAACGCATCGATTTCGGGATTCGAATCGGGCAACTATCTGACAGTGGCCTAAAGCGCATCAAACTGGGGCAGCTAAGCCTAGGCTTGTATAGCTCGCCAAAATACATAGATAGCTTACCGAAGCCACTGAAGTGGGCCGACCTTAAACAGGCTAACCACATTCAGTTCAGTCGCGGGCCCGACAAAAAATCATGGAGCTTCCAAAAAGGGGCCAAGCGACAAAGTATTCAAATACGCCCACTTGTACGAGTTGATAGCTATATCGCTTCCCTGAACTTCTTGATCGATGGCCTAGGAATTGGTGTCCTTCCGAATTTCATGACGACAAATTTAGTCCAATCCAACCAGCTGATTCCACTATTTCCCGAGTGGGCCACCAAACCCATACCGATCAATCTGGTCT
This sequence comes from Pseudobdellovibrionaceae bacterium, assembly GCA_002686065.1. Classification (GTDB taxonomy): domain Bacteria; phylum Bdellovibrionota; class Bdellovibrionia; order Bdellovibrionales; family UBA1609. The sequence goes on from NYZX01000040.1 coordinate 11,803, forward strand.
TCCCCGAGCAGGTTGGAATGCCGCTGCGGACCCAAAAGCTAAAAGACGCACTGGTGGAAAAACTGAGATACCTACCCAACTAGAGATCACCAAAAACAACCCTAAGCCGACGCGGTCTTCAGACTCCCCGTTCGAAAGCTGTGGACCATAAAAACCGTCGCACCAAACAACACAAATCCACCTAGCTGATGTAATGACGCTAGCTGAATAGGAACCATTAGCAGTAAAGTGGCGATTCCAAGGCAGAACTGCATCAAGAAAGCAGCGCTCACCGCCCATACAGCCTTCGCCTGACGCGCACTTATGTCGAACCGACGGGATAGGACAAAGAACGAAGAAAACAAAGCCAACAGAATCCAGGCTAAAGTTCGGTGAATAAACTGAACAGAAATATTGTTCTCGAAAAAGTTCGACCAGACTGGGTCTAGCATCCAAAAGCCGGACGGAATCCACTGTCCGTTCATTGTCGGAAAGGTGTTAAACCCATAGCCCGCCTTCAAGCCAGCCGTGAACGCCCCCCATACGATTTGAATACTGACGAAGGCCAGTATGACTTTGGCGTAGGTCGCAAGATAGCCAGGCACCAAGCCTTTTGATTTTGTCTTCGGACGCAGATCCAAAATCTGCCAGAATAAATAGGCAAACAGAAAAAAGGCCAAACCCAAATGCAAGGCCAACCTGTAATGGCTAACGTCAGGCCGGTCGACCAACCCACTTTTCACCATATACCAGCCGACAAGCCCCTGAAGCCCGCCAAGCACAAAGCCAATCCACAGTCGACGCGAAAACACAGACGACAAACATCCCGTGAACTGAAAAAACAAAAGAGGCAGAAGATAAACCAGACCAACAAGACGCCCCAACAGACGGTGGATGAACTCCCACCAAAAGATCGCTTTAAATTCGTCCATGGACATACCGTGATTCAGCTTTTGATATTCGGGATACTGTTTATAGTTCTCGAATTCTAGCTGCCAAGCCGCCTCACTGGTCGGAGGAACGATTCCTGTGATCGGTTTCCACTCGACAATAGATAAGCCGCTTTCGGTCAGCCGGGTTATCCCGCCAACCACGACCATCACAAAGATCAGGAAACAAACCACAGCCAACCAAAGCTGGATGGCACCACTTCTTTTCAAAGCTAATTTACTTTCCACGAAGAAATCCTTTCACCTCTGGAAGAATTCTCACCTTACACGAGGATTAGATCTTAACCTCGCCCGTCTTTTCAGCTAATCTCAGTGGATCTTCGGAGGCTAATATGCAGGAAAAACAGGTACTTGCAAAGGAAATTGCCGACTTTTTGGCCAAGCAATACCAACTAGAGCTCACGGCAGATGAGATCCTATCAAAGATCGAAAAGCCCAAAGACGAGAAAATGGGCGACCTCGCCTTTCCTTGTTTTATCCTAGCTAAGGCCCTGAAAAAAGGCCCTCCTGTCATTGCCAAAGAGTTGTCTGAAGGACTTCAGGTGGACCCACAGGTCTTTTCAGCCTGTATCGCCACGGGCCCCTATTTAAACTTCACGCTGAACAAAGCCGATTTGGCGTCAAAACTGATCCCTTCGATTCTATCAGGCGAATTCATTGAGGCCCGACCGTCTAAATCAGAAAAGGTCATGATCGAGCATTCACAACCAAACACCCACAAGGGATTTCACGTTGGTCATACAAGAAATACAGCTCTTGGCGACGCCCTTGTGCGCATGTACCGCTGGGCTGGTTACGAAGTCATTTCAGCGACCTACCCCGGCGACGTCGGGACCCATATTGCAAAATGCCTTTGGTATTTTACGCAGTTTACAGATCAATCAGCCCCCGAGACACACAAGGGGGAATTTTTGGGTGAGTGCTACACTCACGCCGAACGTGAGCTGACTTTTCACCGTCTCAGCTGGTTTCCACATGCTAAATGGGTTGCAGCTAAAGTGGTTTCAAAAACCCTACTAAAAAAAGAAACCAACCTTCATAAAGTCGAAATCCAAACCGCCAAAGAAACCAAAACATTGGTCTGTGGGGGCACCAACTATAACGAAGGCGACCTTGTCGTCTATGCGCCCCCCGGAAGCTATGTTAAAGGGCGACTGGTTCAATCTACAGAAAAGCATGGCGTTGCCAGCGAAGGAATGATCCTTAGCGAAAAAGAAGCCACTGATCGCGGCAGTAAAGACGACATATTGAAGCTGAACTCAGATGATTTGGCCCGGGTGTTCCAGTGGGACGAACCGATCACTCCAAACACCCCCTTACAAGCAGGCTCGTTACTTGTAGAAGCTTATAATCGACAACCCGACGACTATCCCTCGGCTCTTGAAGAAATCCAGCGCCGTAAAACAGGGGTCGAAAAAATGCTCAAAGACATCGAAGCCGGCGAACCCGCAGCAAAAGAGCTATGGCTTAAGACCCGACAATGGTCACTTGATGAGTTCGAAAGCATCTTCAACTGGCTTGATGTGAAATTCGACGAGTACTTTTTTGAGTCCGAGGTTTCGGATGAGGGCAAAGAAATCGTCAAGCAAGCGCACAAGGACGGCATCTTGGTTGAATCTGAAGGAGCTATTGGAGCCGATCTGAGCGACTACAAAATGCCTTTCTTTATTCTGTTGAAATCAAACGGAACCGGGCTGTATTCGACAAAAGATATCGCTTTGGCAAAACGAAAGTTTGACGAGTTTAAAATTGACCGATCTGTGTACGTTGTCGACGTCAGCCAATCACTTCATTTCCAACAGACCTTCAAGACCCTAGAGCTATTAGGATTTAAACAAGCTAAAAAGTGTTATCACATGGCCTACAATATGGTTGAAGGAACGGAAGGCAAGTTTAGCTCTCGGCTGGGGAATGCCCCTTTGTTCTCTGAGCTTCGCGCTAAATTGGTTGGCCAAATTCGCGAAGACTTCTTAGATAAATACATAAAAGAAGATGGTTGGTCGGATCAACAGGTTGAAGACACCGCCCGAGCCATAGCCGTAGCCACCATTCGCTACGGAATGCTAAACCAAGACAACAACAAGAAAATTCGCTTCGATATGACTGAGTGGACAGCACGAACGGGTAACACAGGGCCCTACATCATGTACGCTTACGCCCGAACTCGATCGATCTTGCGTGAGGCCGGTATCGACACCAACAACGAAGCTCAGTACTTTGACCAACTGATTCAGCAGACAGATTGGTCCCAGCTAAGCGACCCTTCCGAAGAAAAACTTCTTCGTCAGATGAAGGATTTTCCTGAAGTCGCTGCCAATGCGGCGGAAAACTTTAGCCCTCAGGCTTTATGCATTTACCTTTACCAGCTGTCGAAAGACTTTAATGTTTTTTACACAAACTGCCCCGTCATCAAAGCCAACGACGAATCGACCAAGAAGGCTCGATTAGCTTTGATTAAAGCCTACAGCCTGGTGATTCAAAAAGGATTAAGTCTGCTTGGTATTAGCACCGTCGAAAAAATGTAGGCGCCTTTACTGGGGCCTCCCCTAGTTCATTTCGCTTCACGTCACAGTTTAAGACAATGCTGTAGGTTGGCATTGCCTGTGCCGACTTGCCCTCGTAGACTTTGCGGAGATATGAAACCAATTACTGATGGCATCTTTCATGACGAATTCACGGTTTCTCTGGGACTAGGATTCACTCTTCCAGCTCGGACCACTTTTGTCCGACTGAGTTCGGGTAAGCTGGGGGTGATCTCGCCGGGGCCGCAATCTGAAGAGTCCATGAAGTGGATCGAACAGAAGGACCCTGAACCGGTCCTGATTGCTCCGAATATGTTTCATCATCTGTATCTAAAGAAAATGTACGAGCGATTCCCGAAGGCTAAAATTTATGGCCCCAAACCACTGCCACGTGTGAAACAACCATGGCTTGAGGGCGTGATGACAGACATAGATCTTTTACAGGAGGATCTAAAAGCTGACTTTCAGTGTATTCGAATCGAAGGCCACCCAGCACTTGGCGAAACTGCACTTCTTCATCGGCCAACAAAAGCCCTGATCGTCACAGACCTTATGTTTAATATTTTCGAACCCATGCCCGTTATGCGCGAAATCCTTCTTAAAATAGTCGGCGCTTACAACAAACCTCGGCAGAGCAAGCTGTTGAAGTGGACAGTAAAAGATAAACAGGTTTTTAAACAAAGCTGCCAGTCACTACTGGATCTTGATTTTGACCTTGCGATTAGTGCCCACGGTGACGTCATGATGGACCCCAAAGAATTCATCGAGGGCATGACAGCTTCTATGAGCCGCCTTTAATCACGACTTTTCGCCCCCCGCAATAGCTGTACCATCTCGGAATTAAACTGCTTTTCAGCCACAGATAGGGCGGACTCTCCTGAAAGATCTTTAGCGTCAATTTCAGCACCTTGTTGGATCAATTTTTTTGCGATCTCGTTTCGCCCAAACAACGACGCATACATCAAAGCCGTCTGATTCGCTTTATTCGCTTGGCCGATAACACATTTGGAGTTCATCAGCTTATAAGCCACAGAGACATTCCCCTTGAAAATCGCCCCCATTAAAGCGGTGTTACCTCGCTGATCTTTAAGACACGGATTAGCCCCGTTCTTCAGTAAGGTCTCGACCAATTGTGCATGGCCGTAGTAGGCCGCAAATATCAACGGGCTATACCCTTTTTTGTCTTGAATATTCAGGTCTCCACCCAGTCGGATATACTCATCGATCAATGCTGTGTTATTCACCTTAGCCGCAGCGTTCACTTTTTCAGCTAACCGCTGTTTTGTCGTTAGTGCCTCAGCTTGAGCAACGGCCAGCGTCGGCATGACAAGTAAAGATAGTGCAAGTGTAACAAGTCTCATGTGAGCCCTCCTTATGTCGCCCTGCCAATCAAGGCAGGGCAAAAGACAGAAAGTTTACTTCGATGAAGCCGCAACCGACTTACGAAGAGTCGACTTAGAGGCAATCATTTTTGGGTCATCTTGGACCTTTGCAGCGATCTGTTTTACGACAGACAGCTTCGTCTTTGTGGCCGCAGCCAATCGTTCGCCATATTCTTTATCCGCCGCGTAGGCATAGGCGACCATTTGCTGGACGATCTTTTTGTTTTTGATTTGATTCAAGTCACCAGCAAAGTTTTTGATCAGGTGCTTTTTATCGAAGTCACTATAACGTCGATAGGTTTCACCGGCCTGTCTAAAGTTTAAGGTTTTTGCAATCATCTTTTGCTGAGTTTCACCCGACAAACGATGACTTGAATACTTATGCTTCGCGTTTTCTGCCGCAATTCCCTGATCACGATTCAGCGACCCATTAAAGCGGTTCGGCTGATAATTCGTATGAGGCTCCAAAGCCCGCTGTGTTGCACCAACCCCGTCTTGAGCGTAGGTGCGAATGTCGGCCTTCGCCCGGTTCACAGGAAGGTATTGATAGTTAACGCCTAAGCGATAACGCTGAGTATCCGAGTACGAGAACAACCGTCCTTGCAGAAGGCGATCCTCTGATGGCTCGATTCCTGGAACAAAAACGGCCGGAGAAAAAGCGGATTGCTCGCTATATTGGAAAAAGTTTTTTGGAACACGATTTAAGACCATCTTTCCTAGCTTGCGGCACGTGATAGCCTTCATCTCACAGTACCAATCTTTGGTAGCGTCCAAGGGATTGAAATCCAGCTTGTCCAACTGATCCGAGTCCATCACCAGACCGACCAATTCCCAAGATGGATACTTCTTTTTACTGATCGACTGATACAAATCATTCGTATGATGGCTAAAATCCTTGGCTTGAATTCTTGAAGCCTCTTCAGCGGTCAATCCCCGGTCTGGCTGCTGCGAAACCCAACGAAACTTCACGTATCTGACCTGCCCCTTATCATTGACGAACTTATAGGCGTGCACGCCGTTTCCATCCATTCCACGAAGCGTCCTGGGCGTCCCCTTATTCGAAAACAGGTGGGTCCACATATGGATACTTTCAGGGTGGTAAGCCATAAAATCGAAAATGCGGTTAGGATCCTGTCGGTTGGTCACCGGATCCGGCTTCAACGAGTTCACCATATCCGGAAACTTCATCGCGTCACGAATGAAAAAGACAGGAAGGTTGTTTCCGACCAGGTCCCAATTTCCCTCTTTCGTGTAAAATTTGACGGCAAACCCACGTGGGTCCCGCAATGTCTCTGGAGACCCTTTTGAATGAATCACCGATGAAAACCGAACAAATAGTTCCGTTTTTTCACCCTTTTTAGATAAAAGTGCAGCCTTCGTTAGGTCTTGATGATTCGCGTAGCTAACAAAGTACCCATGTGCCCCGACTCCTCGAGGGTGAACCACTCGTTCTGGGATACGCATGCGATCAAAACGAGCTAACTTTTCAAGAAGATGAGCGTCTTCTAACAGAACTCCACCATCAGGGCCTGCTGTTTTAGAGTTTTGATTATCACCAACGGGTGCGCCGGTTTCTCGTGTTAACACATCGGCCTGAGCGTTCATCCCGCCAACAAGGGCGGCGACCACCAATGCCATCAATCGGTATTTACTTCGAGGTTTCATAGACTCTCCTTTTTTAAAACTGAGCAGATTCTCGATGTCATTAGAATCCAAGAACTCAGCAAAAAACGGAAAGACCGGTTTTCTATATGCTAATAGGAAAAACCTATTAAAGTTTATTTTTGATAATATAAATTAATGATATTGATTCCCTAAGGAAGCTCAGTCTCTTTTAAAATCTGTGTGGGCCGCTCGAACTCGGTCTTTAGCACGACCATGGAAATGGTCTTGGTCACATTTTCGATTTGGCGAGTTCTCAGAATGACCTGATTCAAGACCTCTGTGTTCTTCGCACGTACCTTGACTAATAAGCACTCCTCACCGGCAACACTGTGGCACTCCTCGACTTCTGGAATCTCAAGCAAATGATCAGCGATGCTACTACAACTGGCCTTACCTATCGAGATTCGAATAAAGGCAGAAATCGCTCGATCTAACTTTCGAGGGTTCAGGTTCAAGGAGTAGCCAGAAATCACCCCGTGCTCTTCCAGCTTCTTGACCCGCGCATGGACGGCCGGGGTTGAAAGGTTCACCACTTCAGCAACCTTTGCCATCGGCTGGCGACTGTCTAGGGACAACATACTTAAAATTTTCTTGTCTGTGCTATCCAACATGGCCTCCACTGGGCAGGGTTTCCTTAAAACCTTCTTTTTCTTTACAAGGCTCGTAATTATTGTGGCTTTAATTACATTAATTAGGGTAAATAATCANATAGCCTTATTATTTTATGGATATCTAACTTTATGACTAATTTTTTACTTTTTACAATTGCCATCTTGTCCTGGGGAACATCCTGGTACGCCATCAAATTTCAACTAGGGCCTGTCCCTTCCGAGCTATCCGTGGCCTATCGCTTCCTGGCCGGCGGCCTCATTCTACTGGCCTTCGCCAAATTTAAGGGGCACCGAAAGTTCAGCTTAAAAGAACACGGGCTCATGCTTGGGCAGGGACTGTTTCTGTTTTGCGGGAACTACATTCTGATCTATCACTCCAGCCATTTCTTGAGCTCCGGCGTCGCTGCGGTGGTGTTCTCGACACTTGGACTATTTAACGCCATAAACGCCCGGATATTTCTTAGACAAGAACTGAGCCCGGTTGTGCTATTCGCCGGAATTTTAAGTATCTTTGGACTGGTCTTTGTTTTTTGGCAGGATTTCATCGCCTTAGATGCTGGGACTCAACTGATCGCTGGATTAGCCCTAGCCCTGGGCTCGGCTTACCTTGCTTCCTTAGGGAATATGATCGCATTTCAAACCAAAAAGTTGGATCTTCCCATTGTTCCACTGACGGGCTACGCCATGTTTTACGGAAGCTTAATCAGCCTGGCCTTCAGCAGTCTTCGTGGACAAACATTGGTCTTCGACACGTCCACGAACTACCTGCTATCCATCGCTTTTCTTGTGATCTTCGCGACGGTGCTAGCTTTTATTTCTTACTTAACCTTGCTTCGGGACGTTGGCCCCTCAAAGGCCGCTTACGTCATATATGGATACCCCGCAGTTGCATTGGTGGTTTCAGCCATGTTTGAAGGTTATAAGATATCAGCGGTCAACTTGATTGGATTCGCTTTGGTGCTGACTGGGAACCTAATGATCTTAAAGTCCAAAAAAGTTGAGACGGCGTTTTCAAAGCTGCGCCTACGACCGGTGCATGGCCCCTACACCGGGTATGCACTCAAGGTCTCCTGCAAAAAATCAAAAGCCTGCTAGACCACTGACCGACCGAAAAACGGGCTTCGCAAACCTCGCAAAGCCCAAGCCACTAAGGGTACAGCAGCTGCTTTTCCCAGAAACCCGAATCCGAGCGAGTGTACACAGCCCGGTCGTGAATCCTAGAGGCCCCACCCTGCCAAAATTCGAAACGAGTTGGCTTTACCAGGTAGCCTCCCCAATTTTGAGGCAGAGGCACATCTTGCCCCTCCAACTGGTGATCGAGCTGCTCAATTTCAGCTAAAAACTGTTGTCGCGATGTTAAAGGTCGACTTTGCTTAGAAGCCGCACTGGATAACTGGCTTTCCCGGGGACGCCGCTTCCAATAGGGCTGACTGTCTTCATGTGCCAGCGGCTGAGCTTCACCTTCTATTCGAAGCTGCCTCAGAGGAAACGACCATGAAAACAGCAAAGCCACTTTCGGATTGTTTTGAAGCTCACGCCCCTTGTCTGATTCGTAATTTGTGTAGAACACAAAGCCCTTCGAGCTGTGCCCACGCAGCAAGACGATACGAGAATGCGGCTGCCCGTCGTCTCCGACGGTTGAAAGCACCATAGAATCCGAACCGATTCGGTCCGTCGCCGGAATCACCATGGCGACAACCTTTCTTAAGGGCCCTTCCACGGCTCGCGTCAGGCGCTGCCCCAAGGTGGCCTGAACACCTGTGGCTTCGACGTCATACCACTTCAAAAACTGCTGATAGGGATCTACATCCAAAGAATCGATAAAGCTCATGGATCCAAACTCGCTTGATTACTTCTATTTCGCAAGGATTTTAACCCCGATCTTAAGGGTGGATCAACAGAACCGCCTTGACGCTCTCCCTGGGCTCTGCCAGCATCGCGAATATGATTACCACCCCGACTCTATTGTGTTTTGCTCACGGCCTTGAGGCGAAAGCATTTCTGCAAAACCTAGATTTTCAACCCCTCGGGACCGAGTTTTACCATTCGACCAGCAAGGACCTATACCTTTCAGTCACCGGAGAAGGCCCACTGAAGGCCCTTTCCCAAACCTTGCAACATCTGACACAACACCCTCGAATTCGAAAAGTCGTCAACATGGGGCTCTGCGGTGGCCTTTCGGAAGGTTCACAATCCATTGGCGATATCCTAGATGTCAGAACCATTTACAGCGATCGCCCCGATGACGAACAGGGCGTCCAGTTTCACAGCTTTTCAACCAACGCCGAATCCCGGGTGGATCTGGTCACGGCTTGGCGCCGAATCACTTCCATCGAAAAAGCCCAAGAACTTGCCCGCTTCGCCCAGCTTGTCGACCGCGAGGCATGGGGACACGCCTACGCCTGCAAACAGCTGAGCCGCGATTTTCAGTGCAAAAAAATAGTTTCGGATTTCGCCACCAATCTCGAGCAGTGTTTCGAAGTGCGTGCCAAAGCCCTCGAGTACAGCCAAGCCCTCTTCGAGCACTACTTTTCGGTGATCGAGCCCGACTTTCCAACACAGCCCCCCGAGTTCGACTTCGACATCAAGGGCTTCTACCTGACAAACCAGCAGCTCAGCCAAATTAAAAAGCTACTCCCCGAAGGAACTAAAAAAGCCTCGTTGGCGATCGACACAATCCTGTTGGCCGGCATCCTTGGTTCTGAGGAGCACCCAAAGAAGCGGACACAACGCTTGATCGAAGCTCTACGACAATCTCAACACCCACTAGAAGATCGCCTACAAAACCAAGTCAATCAACGACTTCAGCCCTTGACCGACCAAGGCTGGACAGTGACTTTTGATCGCGATCTTGAATCACCTCGCCTAGAAATTAAAACAAGTTTTGATCGCCCCGAAGAAGTACAGGCGCGAAGCCGTGCCCTTGCCAGCTTTGATATCCAGTCTTGGCTTCGCCTTTTTGAAGGTGAGCTCGATGTTTGACCGCATTTTCATCGAACAGGAAGTCAAAGACTTACCAGCCACTGAAAAGATCCTTCGCACATTTCCAGACCTTCCCATCACTGAAATTGATCAAGTTGATAAAGTTTTTGGCCAAGTAAAAAAGCCCTACCTTCAAAAACGTGAAACTCTTAATTTATTTCTTGGAAAAAAACGTGGGCAGTTGGTCAAGGAAGCTCCAGAAGCCTACGGTGCTGCGGGTGCACCACACTATTATTTCGTTCACGCCTACAACTGTATCTACGAGTGCCAATACTGCTACCTGCAAGGCTACTTTCATTCACCCGATATCGTCCTATTTTTAAACCATGCCGAGATCGCTGAAGAAATCCACCGTGTCGCCGATCAACACCCCGATCAAACCGTTTGGTTTCATGCCGGAGAATTCAGTGACTCGTTAGCTTTAAGCCACCTATCAGGTGAATTAGACTTCTATTTTGATTGTTTCAAAAAGCGACCTACAGCCAAGCTCGAGCTACGAACGAAGTCCGCCAACATACGAGAGCTACTAAAGCTTGAACCGGCGCCAAACATCATTACCAGCTTTTCGCTATCACCCGATAAGGCCTCAAAACATTTTGACCTGAAAACCCCACCTCTTAAGGCACGATTAGCCGCGATGAAAGCCCTGAGCGACGCCGGCCACCCATTAGCCATTCACCTGGATCCGATCATCTATCAGCCCAACTTTATTGAAGCCTATGATCAGATGCTTTCACAACTGACCAACCAGATTGATTTAAATCGTATCCAATATATCTCACTCGGAGTCGTTCGATTCACAAAAGACGTTTACCGAGAAGTGAGAAACAACTACCCACAGACCTCTGAGTTTCGTGGAAATTTCAAAACCAGTTTCGACGGAAAAGTTCGCTATGATCGGCCAACAAGAATGTATATACTCAACCAAGTCAAAGCCTTGTGTTCGAAGTACGGGGCCTCGGAAGATCAGATCTATCTCTGTATGGAGTAGCTAAGAAACCATGGCCACGAATCAGCCACNCAAAAACTATGCTGCCATTGATGTCGGCTCGAATGCCTTACGGATGGCTGTTGGACATATGGAAGGCCAGGCCTTAACGCTGACTCGAGCCCTACGAGAACCGATTCGCCTAGGTGACGACACCTTTCATTTCGGCCACATCCAAGAAGACACCATTCAAGCCTTAGAATACAGTTTTAAAAAATTTAAACACATCATCGATACTTCACAGATCGAACAGACCTATGCCGTTGCAACCAGCGCCCTACGTGAGGCCGACAACCGTGACGATGTCTTAAAGCGAATTCATCGTGCCAGCGGGATCGAGCTTCAATTGATCGACGGGCTTGAAGAGGCTCGATTGGTTCACCGTGCTGTTTTTAACAATCTTGAGTCCGATGGTCGACCTTTACTGATCATGGACATTGGCGGTGGCAGCGTCGAAGTTATCTATTCCTTGGGGGAAGAAATCATTTCAAGGTTTAGCATGAAGGCCGGCACAGTCCGATTGCTTCAACATGCAGAAGACAAACCAGATGCCGTTCTCGCCTTTAAAGAAAAAATACGTGAACAACTTAAAGAGCTTCAAAACCTTCATCCTCTGCCCTCAAACACGATGTTCGTTGGCTCAGGAGGAAACGTCCGGTCGCTGGGGCGCTTAGGAGTCGAACCAAAACGACAAATGAAAAAGCGCTGGAAGCTGTCCTACGAACGTTTGCTGTTTTTAGCGGTGCAACTTAACCGGATGTCTGTTGTTGAACGGATCCGGGACCTAAAACTGCGTGCCGACCGTGCGGACGTGATCCTACCTGCCAGCCATATCATTCTTGAAATCATGGACGAATTTGGCTTCAGCGACATGGTGATCCCAAGGGTCAGCCTAAAACATGGCCTGCTTTACTCGATGATCGAATCCACCTAGAACCAACTACAAATTTTTCTGCCGAAACCACGCATAAATCACAACAGTTGCCATGGTTAAAATAAAGGTTGGAAAAAATGGCTGATAAAACAACTCGCTGATTAAAAAAGCCATCACCCCCCAATAAATCACTAAGGTCGACTTTCGGTCCCACTCAGATAAAGGGGTGATCGTTTTTTTGGTTTTATTCAGATTGAAATGAGCCTCAACGATGGGCGGAAACTGGGCGCTGCTCCCTTCAAGAACGTCCACCACCTGCTGACCTAAGGCTGGCCAATCTCCTGGCTCAATCCCCGGGTAAAACCGAGGAAAACCGTGCCCAACCTCGTCAATCCAGGCTTCGTAGAAAGTATAAGCCACATCTAACTGTCTATCAGACCAAGTCAAACCGATGTCTTCCATCTGTTCGAAAGCTTCACCGTGGCGATGCGGGTTCCCTAGAAGCCAAACTTCGATATCTCGCTTTAGAAATTCAACGAATCGGGCCTTCGCGTCCTGCTCGGAACTCATACTGAGCTTCGCCCTAGAGCTTCAAAAGGTGGCGCGGAGCAACCACACCGCCAAGCTCACCCAACCCAGGAGCGACACGCTCGAAGCGCAGCTCAACAAACCCCGACTTCTTCACTTTTAAAGACCCCTCCGGGGCCCCGCTCATTGCCAGGCTTGTAAACCGCGATAGATGAGGCTCATGTCCCACGAAAAGATATTTCCCGTCCTTCAACCTTAGCAACTCCATCAAAGCCATTGGGTCGGCTTCAGGACGAAGCTCCTTCCATGTCTCAAAGGGCAGCCCATAGACAGCACTAAGGACATCCGCTGTTTGCTGAGCCCTTACAAGGGGGCTTGAAATCATTCCGTCAAACGAGGAATGAAGCTTTTTAAATCTTCTTGCAACTTTAGTCAGACGCTCGCGGCCAAAGACCGTCAACGGACGTAAATCATCATCTGATTCCGACCGTGCAAACTCAAGGCGATCCTCCGCTATGGCATGACGAAACAAAATCACATCAAGCACGCCCATCCCCCTCGCGAAAATGACGCTCACGCAATTGCGCCTGCATCATCAACTGCACATGCGCTCCTGGAGATTTTTCAGACTTAGGATCTCGCTGTTTGTAAGTCCCACCAGGCAGCATATCCCAAACCAGCCGGCGATCCATCCACAGCATCTCTAGAAAGTCGATCAACCGCTGCTTTTGGCTTTGCTCACTGATCGGAGTCACCACTTCAACCCGTCGGTTCAGGTTTCGTTTCATCCAATCCGCAGAACCAATGGTGACGATACCCTCTTCCCAGGATCGACGACCATTTTTAAAACAGAACACGCGCGAGTGTTCAAGAAACTGACCAATCACGGAAATCACTTGAATGTTTTCACTGAGGCCTTTGACCCCTGGGTTTAAGCAAGAAAACCCGCGAACAATTAGACGCACTTCAGCCCCAGCCTGACTGGCTTTGTAAAGCGCATCAATAATATCCGAATCTTCAAGGCTGTTCATTTTCGCAAAAATTCCGGCTGATTTACCCTCACGGGCATTCAGCTCTTCTTTAGCGATCAGCCGCAAGAACTCGGATTTTAAACTAACCGGAGCCACCATCAACTTACGATAACGCGACTTTAACGATCTCCCTGTCAGGTAATGAAAGACCTCAACCACATCTTTGGTGATATCAGGATCACATGTCAGCAACCCCAAGTCCGTGTACAGTTTTGCGGTACTGGCATTGTAATTACCCGTTCCCACATGAACATAGGAAGCCACACCGTCCTTCTCACGGCGAACAACCAAGGCCAGTTTACTGTGAGTCTTTAAGCCAACGATCCCATAGACGACATGAACACCGGCTCGTTCCATGGCTTGAGCGGCGTAAATATTTCGCTCTTCATCTAAACGAGCCTTGATTTCGACAAGGCAAACCACTTGCTTCCCCTGCTCGGCAGCCCGAATCAAATTCTTCACAATACTGCTGTTATCACCCGTTCGATACAACGTCATCTTTATGGCTAACACCTTTGGGTCGACCGTCGCCTTAGAAATAAAGCGCTCGACACTTGCCGAAAAACTTTCGTAGGGGTGATGAACCAAGATGTCGCCATTTTTAATCAGCGAAAAAATATTTTTTTCTGGATCACCCAAGGGCGATGGCACCACGGGGTTCCATAGGTCATATTTTAACTGAGGCCGATCGACCCCGTAAACGGACCACATATCACGATACTCAAGCTTTGCTCCGACCTCATAGACATCGTCTTCCTGAAGCTCAAGCTCGCGCATTAGAAATCCTAAGATCCACGGATCTGGATTGGGGCCGTATTCCAGTTTTACAACTTCAGCAAAGCGCCGCAGCTTAAGTTCTTCCGAGATGGTCTCAAGAAGATCTTCGGCCTCCTCATCTTCAGTGGCCGCATCAATGTTTCTAACCAAGCGAAAGGCCATTTTGCTGACCACGGTCATTCGAGGAAACAAACTGTCCAAATTTCTGAAGATTAAATCGACCATACTCAGTAGACGATTAGGCCCATCTCCTTCCGACGGAAGCTCAATCCAGGAGGGGAAGAACGTCGGCACTTTAATTCGAGCAAACAAGAGCTCATCTTCCCCTGGCGCCTGCAGCGAAACGGCGATAGAGGTCGACAGGTTAGAAATCAGCGGAAAGGGGTGTCCTTGATCCACCGCCATCGGCGTCAAAACCGGAAAGATTTCCCGTTCAAAAAAATCCATCGCCCAGTCGCGCTCGACATCGTCCAAGTGTTTCCAGAAGACTAATTCAATTTTTTCTGACTGCAAATCCGAGCGAAGCTCACCGTTGATAAACTCCGAAGCCCGCTGGTGAAGCTCCGTCACGAAGTCGCGGATTTCAGCAAGTTGTTCAGATGGAGTCATCCCATCTTCGGAGGGCTTCGACATTCCAGCGAAATACTGCCGCTTCAGCCCACCCACACGTTTCATAAAGAACTCATCCAGGTTCGAGTGAAAAATATTCAGAAATTTGACTCGCTCTAACAGGGGAAGGCGAGAATCCTCCGCCTGAGCAAGGATCCGCTCGTTGAACTGTAGCCAGCCAATCTCACGATTCAAGAATTTCGCATTTTCACTTTGAGTCACTTATCCACCTCGAAGACCGAAAGTTTACCATATCGACCAAACCTTTGTCCGCCTATTTCATTAATACAGACCCCGTAGACAAGAGGCCTAGCGTCCCTTAGTTTGCCCAAATGGAGTATATCTCAAAAGATTTTCTAGTCCTGGCCCAGGCCACACAGCACGCCAATTTATCTGCAGCAGCAAAGCATATCGGCATCAGCCAGCCACAGCTATCGCGGATCATTGGACGTATGGAAGAGCAGCTTCAAGTAAAGCTGCTTGACCGGACTGTTCGACGAAAATCGGCCTGGACGAAAGAAGCGCTACGAATCGCAGGACTATGCACCAAAACCCAACAAGATTTTGAGGTCCAGTTGGATAGCCTGATTGACTCACAAAAACCGAAGTTGATTCGTATCGGCACATTGGAAGGGATGATTCCGCTGGCCATGTCCTACGCCAAAATGCTTTTCGAACAGGCGGAAGTGACTAAAATTTTGGTAGACGTCTTTGATCAAGGCGACCTTGAGGAAAGCTTTCTGAACCTTGAAAGCCATATCATATTTACGCAACAAGAACCCAGCCAGTCGAAGTATATTCACCGCCTTGTTGTCGGCTACCAAAACCTTCAAGAGATCTCTTCGAATGATGACTTCCGTGTCCTATCGAAGTTCGAAGAAGCCAACGGCTTTTTGAAGCGCAGTAAAACCACAGAAGAAAAACCCACCCTTGTGACCAACTCCTTAGCTGTACGCCGCCACTGGCTGACAGAAAACGGTGGCCGCGGCTGGATGCCTTCAGACATCTATTTGCAACCGACCTACTCGGACCAAGAAAAAAAGGTCTTACTGATCGGCCAAGAAACCTTGAATCGCCATATTTGGGAGCATATCTTACAGCACACCCAAACCGGGCAACCGCAGTCCCAACCCGAAATCTAAAGCTTCGTCTTCACCTTAAACTGAAACAAATAAGGAAAGTGATCCGAAGGCATTCGGATGTACTGATGATTGTTCATTGGAGCGGTCAAAGGCTCGCCCGTCGGCGTGCTATAAGGAAGAATCTCGGCCGACACATCGAGTCCGTGAGACTGCGATTCGGACAGAAAAACATAATCCAACTGCATACCCCGAAAGCCCCGTCCCCAACGGCGAAAAAAGGTCGACCGGGCCATAGGGTCAACGTCCAACAGCTGTAGCAGGTCTTTTAAATCGGTCTTTTCGTACAGAGCCTGGAACTCTTCCTCGAAGCGGTCAGCTTGAGCATTTCCATTAAAATCTCCGCAGACAAAAATCGGAGCTGTGGTTTTCTTTTGGACCGACTGATAAATTTTAATCAATCCTTCAAGTTCCGCCTGGCGACGCGAGTGACTGCGAGGATCGAACACATCACGGTAAAGTTTTGACTTCAAATGCGTCAGCAAAAACACCACTTGAACCTCGGCGTCCTCATCCGTGACATGCAATTCAAGGACGTCGCGTGAAAACTTGGTTGGCCGGGTTTTAATATCAGACTTGTACTCGGTTTTAAGTAAGTCTCGTTCGTGGGGATACAAAAACTTCAGCTTGAAGTCTTTGTTCGTGACCAATCGATACCCTAAGTTCGAAGCCTTTCGAACCAGGTAGCCCACATCTATCCCTCGATCCGAATTGCCTTCAATCAAAGCGACCTCAAACTGCTCGTCTAAAAAGTGCTTGGCAAAATTCTGAAGCGACTCTAGGCCGCCCACCTCACTGAGCAGACACACATCTGGTTGGTGGGATTGAATCAGCTTGGCTAAGGCTAGGACTTTAAATAGGGGCTTATTCTTGGTCCGAGATCGGCTAAGTGCTTGCCACTGCTTTTCACTGAGCTGCTTAAGGTCCCGCGGAGGAGCTTCATCGAATAAGATAAACAGGTTTTCTGCATTCAGAAGAAGGGCTTTCACACTCAAATCCTCGTCGATCTACCTGCCAGCGACAAGGCGCAAGGCAGCCCAGATCGCCTAGGCGCCCGATGAACAAAATAAATGGGATCATTCATTGAATTCTCACTTGCCCCTCGGCCAGATTTTGACTAAAACAGAGAGCTCGAATTCATGTGGCGGGGTAGCTCAGCTGGTTAGAGCACCGGAATCATAATCCGGGTGTCGGGGGTTCAAGTCCCTCCCTCGCTACCACTTAAGACCACAATTTTGCCTGCGTACCGAATCCTCATCCGGGTGTCGGGGGTTCAAGTCCCTCCCTCGCTACCACTTCTGAACCTTCGGTCCGTCTCAATAGAGTGGGACAACAGTGTCCCGGTTAAGTTAATACCCTCCACAAGCCCCTGACTCTCAAGTAGTAAAGTTGATTAATCTTTCCATTGGGTTCACCCAGGTTTTTACAAGTGACCTCTTTCCAGGGGCACTCGACGTGAATCGGCTGAGGACCTGTAATCGGCCATACCTCCTGAAATAGGCTCGATTTGGACCTTTCTAATAAATCTTTGTTTTTCCCTTAAGCTTCGCTTGCGAATCGACTTGAAACGTATTTTGAAAATCCTTTTGACTCCGTACCATGGTACGGAGTTTACAGTAGGGCTATGGATCACACTCTAACTATTGGAAAATTAGCCAAGGCCGCGGGGGTGGGAGTTGAAACCATCCGGTTCTACGAGCGAAAGAAGCTATTAAGGCAGCCTCGTAAGGTCGGATCTTTCAGGCACTACCCGAAGGAAGACATCCTTCGTATTCAGTTTATTAAGCGTTCGCAGGAACTGGGTTTCACCCTGAACGAGACCAAAGAGCTTCTAGATCTCAAAATCAAAGATCAAGCCAAGTGCGGCGATGTTTTAGAAAAGACAGAGACAAAAATCGAAGAAATCAATCAGAAGATTGAAGACCTTAAAAAAATGAAACTTTCATTACGTGAGCTTGCGAAGTGCTGCCAAGATAGCAAGCAACCTCTCAGTGACTGCCCAATTCTTGAATGCTTCACCGGCGACAGAAAGAGCAAAATATGAAACCTAATATTCTTTTCCTTTGCACAGGAAACTCCTGCCGGTCTCAGATGGCTGAAGGCTGGGGGAGGCACCTAAAAGGCGGTAAATTCAATTTTTATTCTGCCGGCACAAGAAAACACGGAATGAACGCCCTGGCGATGAAAGTGATGAAAGAAGTTGGCGTCGATATTTCTGAACAAAGCTCTAAATCAACAGAAGACTTACCACAAGACGTTGCTATGGATTTTGTCATTACAGTGTGTTCAGACGCTCAGGAATCCTGCCCCTTTTTCCCTGGTGGGAAAGTTATTCACAGAGGATTTGACGACCCCCCACGACTCACAAAAGGCCTCAGATCAGAGGAAGACATCTTAGAGGTGTATCGTCGGGTCAGAGATGAAATCAAGGGCATGGTCACCGAAATTGAATCGGTTCTCGATACACAACAGGAAGGACAGCGGGATGGGACTGTTTGAACGCTACCTTAGTCTTTGGGTGACACTTGGAATCGCTGTGGGGATACTTCTAGGACGTTTTTTTCGTGAATCTATCGCCGTCCTCAACGAGTTAAGCATTGCCTCGGTGAACATTCCCATAGCCATTCTTGTATGGCTGATGATTTTTCCGATGATGGTTCAGATTGATTTTTCTGCGATCAAAGATGTCAGAAAAAGCCCCTTAGGTCTTACCTTAACCTTGATCATCAACTGGCTAGTCAAACCTTTTACAATGGCATTTTTCGCCTGGCTTTTCTTCGATATCATCTATGACTCTATATTAGATGAAAACCTCGCCAAAGAGTATATTGCCGGAGCGATCATTCTAGGTGCCGCTCCATGCACAGCCATGGTGTTCGTCTGGTCCTACCTCACAAAAGGTGACCCCGAATACACCCTAGTTCAAGTCGCAGTGAACGACCTCATTTTGTTGTTTGCCTTCATCCCCATTGTTAATTTCTTTCTTGGTATAACACAGGTCTCCATTCCTTTCGACACCCTGACTTCGTCGGTGGTGATCTTTGTCCTTATCCCTTTGGTCGCAGGTGTTCTAGCAAATAGATTTTTGACAAGATCTCGTGGCGAAGAGTGGCTCAAAGAGGTTTTCATGCCGCGCTTAAAGCCATTTTCAATGGTCGCATTGCTGACGACCCTTATTTTACTATTTGCCTTGCAGGGTGATAAAATTTTAACTAATCCCTTTCATATCCTTCTTATCTCGGTCCCCTTAACGATTCAGACCTACTTCATTTTTTTCACATCCTGGGCGATTG
>NYZX01000041.1 GCA_002686065.1 Pseudobdellovibrionaceae bacterium
CTCGGCCTACGCGAATAGAACAGCGATTGAAATGCTCTTCTTTCAAACCGGTGTCGTCGACGAAGAGCTAATACGACGTGCAGCTGCCGACGCCGGACGTGTCGATGAGCTAAAAACTCACCTACGAAAAAGCACGATGCTTCTTGCTAGCTCATTTTTTATCAGTGCTGTCCTGAATTTCATCATCGGATCGACCATCTTCGTGGACATCGATCCGTCCCTTGCTGCCGAGCAACGCCAAATCATCTTGAACAAGCAAATCAGCGACATGACATGGATGGGATATGTTTTTATCGCCCTTCCTTTGATGTTCTTTATGGCATTCATCATGTGGTATCTGCAAAAAGGCATCACTCAAATCACCAATCTCAGCCTGGAAAACATTTTCCCGGCGATGAAAAAAGAAGACGCTCCTCAATCCTAAAGCTTATTTTTTTAGTGAGGTCGGCTCGGACTTTTGTGGAGGGTTCCATAGTTCGGGGGCCAACTCGAACTGCTGCCCCAAGGGAATGGTTTTTGCCTGTTTTTCGATACTTTCGACCCTTTGTCGCCCTTTCACATAGGCTTTTCGGATCTCTTCGCGGCGAGCCGCTTCCACTTCTTGCTTTTTTTCGTGAAGGCGCTCGAGCTCACCTCGCTTTGCATCTTGTTCGGGGCGAGCGGCAAACTGTTTTCGAGCCGCTTCGTAGGCCTGTTCGTCTGCTTTAAGGTTCGCCTTATAAACCAAAACGCCTTCTTTACGCTGTTTGCGATAAAGCTCATCATTTTTGCGTTGCACAAAAAAGTCGTCATAGCGCTCATTAAGGTATTTAAGCCGCCGCTGGAAAGAATCATCTTGCGAATGCCCAACAAGGGGCCAGATGATCACGATACTAAAAATTACGACCCAATACGGCATAGGACTAAAGGATTTCAAAGAAATCGAAAAAAGGCTAGTCTTTTCAATAAGTCACCCGATTTCTAATCGTCAGACCAGGAGGGCGAATCTATGTGGCAAGAGTGGTTATTGTTTTCAGGTAAGGCCTTCGTTGTGCTTTTTGTGGTGTTATCGATTCTGATCACCCTTGCCGTCCTCATCGCACGAAATAAGTCGGACTCGTCCGATCAACTAGAAGTCAAAGACCTCGGTAAAAAATTAGATCGACTGGCCGACGGACTTCGACAACGACTACTATCTAAGAAGTCGTTAAAAGCCTTAAAGAAGCAAAAAAAGTCCGACGCGAAAAAAGAAAAAACAAGCGAAGACAATAAAGGCACCATCTTCGTCTTGGATTTTGACGGTGACGTTCGCGCTAGCCGTGTCGAACAGTTCAAAGATGAAATCACTGCTCTACTTCAGGTTGCAGACCCAAATAAAGATGAAGTCGTCGTCACTCTTGAAAGCCCTGGTGGCGTGGTACACGGCTACGGACTGGCCGCCTCGCAACTTTTACGCATCAAACAAGGCGGACTTAAACTGACTGTTTGTGTCGACAAGGTGGCTGCCAGCGGCGGCTATATGATGGCTTGCACGGCTGACGAAATATTCGCTGCGCCCTTCGCCATACTGGGGTCAATCGGTGTGCTTGCACAAATTCCAAACTTCCACCGCCTTCTTAAAAAGAACGACGTCGATTTTAAAGTCATCACGGCTGGCGAATACAAGCGTACCTTAACCTTGTTCGGCGAAAACACCGAAAAAGGCGAAGAAAAGTTCAAACAACAAATCCAAGAAACCCANGACCTNTTCAAAGGCTTTGTCGCTAAAAACCGGCCTAGTCTAAACATCGAAAAGGTCGCCACAGGTGAATACTGGTACGGCGAGCAAGCCCTTGAGTTNGGTCTTATCGATAAAATCCAGACTTCAGACAGCTATCTGGTGTCGCGCAAGANTGAAAAACGCATCTTGAAACTGCGTATTAAGACGCCAAAAAGCTTAGGCGAAAAATTGGCGGAAGGAATGACAAGCCTTCGCTCGNAGTTTGATCGATCGGCGCAGGAGCCTCAGTCGCCTAGCTGGCCGCATCTTCTTTAAGCCTTGTTTTTTGTGCTACTTATTTGATTTTGGTTTACTTAGGGCTTCGTTGGGCTTGCTGGCTTGGCGTTGCCATTTCGGGTACCAGGCTTTTATTTTTTTATCCTGCTCTTTCGTCGAAGCCAGGATTAAACCGGACTCATCTCCAGCCATGGCAAACTTAAAGCGCCTGTAGGGCTCGGCCTGCAAGATTCGAAAGACACCTCCGAAACCTTTCCCCTTCGTCCAATCACCGTTCGCCGTCACCGTCGCGCCCGGCGCCAAACCGCGAAATCGCTTAATGTCTACATGACCCGGCTTAACCAAAAACAAAGCCGACACTTTTTCGACCTTATTCATCGTCGAAAAGGGCTCAGCTTGTGGGTAGACTTTCTGAAAAGCCAACAAAGGTGACTGGGGCGACAATTCGACTTGGTCCGCCCGAACCTTGGCTCCGATCGACTGATCCCTTTGCATCCAGCTATCGATACGGACACGCTCGGCGTCCAACCCTTGGTGAGCCAACCTCTGAATACCGACGTTACCCTTCCANGCGGTCACTTGACCTTCTCGAATTCCGAACTGACCAAAAACACTGGCCCCCTGGATCTCTCCACCAAAAATCTCTTTTTGCACAGCCGGCGCAAAGGCAATTTCATCGACCTTCAACTGCAATAGGCCTTCATGAAAGTAGCGGTCAAAGTTAAAGGAAACCTCCCCTTTAAATGCACCACCCTCAAGGCCCGCCTCCGTAATTAAACCCGAAAATCGCCGCTTGTTATAGGCAAAGGCCCCACGAGNCTCAGGAACAAATTGCTGAACGCGCTGCCCATCTTTCGAGAATAGGGCTCGCACCTTCCGAAGAGTCCACTGAACGTCAAAGTCCCAGTTTTTCTTCAGATCGACACGCCCTGAAAAGAAGCCGAAATGAGTGAACAGCCCAGAAGGACCATCCCATTTAAACAGATGCAGTAACTTTTTTAAGTCGATTTCGGATAGNTCGACCTGTAGCTGCTCAAAGGTTTGAGGCTGCCTCAATGTCAAAGACACCGGCCTCAAGCGCCCCTCACCAAGCTCGCCCTTAAACCCACACTCATCCAAGGCAATAGACCCAGCAAAACTTTCATATTCGTCGACAACAATCGAAGCCCTGCAGCTCATCCAACTTAACTTCGCATCGGCACTTGAAGCGACAAGCCCTTCCGACTTCCCCTGCTCCAGNAACGGCTGAAGCGGCCAATGATCGACAAGGACCTCCCCCTTTATCCGCTCTGGTAACACATCTAAAGTGACCTGACCACGCCCCCCTTGGTACCGACTTTTCGACACCACCTTGGCCGCATCTGGCGTTAGCTGTACCTCTAAACCAACTTCAGGCGACGGCATTGTAATCAAATTTGAATACTGCGGAATCCAGTCGGCCTGAACCGACAGCCGGGGTTGATCGCGATCGAACTCCGCAAGAAAGTCTTTGAACACATAATCGCCACGATCATATGGCAGCCACAATTGTTTGATTTTTAAGTAAGGGGTGACCTGAGCAATGCTCGGATAAATTTTCGACCAAAACTCATCCAGACGCTTCGTCTGGTCCCGCTTTTGACGAGCCAACCTTCGAACCAAGTCATCGGACAATAGCGCTGCCCCCAACTTAAAATCGACCTTAGAACCCGCTTCCTCAGCCGTTGATAGCACTTTTGCCTTACTACTGGACGACTTTTTTTCACAACGCTCGTCCAGGGGAAGCAAGCGAATTTGGTCCATCTCCAAGCCGGCAAACCGCAACTTTGACTCCGAGAGACTTTCGAAGAACCGCAACGGAACATACAGATCCAATATCAAGACTTCGTGCGACCACGAACATTCCGACTTCCCAGTGACTCGAAGGTTCTCGATTCCCAAGGACAAACGCGGTAAGAATCCGCGAGCAAAATTGAGCTCGACTTGATCAAACTGAACTCGAAAAGGCAGGTCCGCCTGAAGTAAAATACCAACCAGTTGCTTTTCGATTTTTGACGGAGATAAATTGACTCGGATCAGAACTGATAAAGCCAAGGACACAATAACGCCGAAAAGAAAAAGCTTCCCACCACGAGAAGACAACCG
Organism: Pseudobdellovibrionaceae bacterium; assembly: GCA_002686065.1. Classification (GTDB taxonomy): domain Bacteria; phylum Bdellovibrionota; class Bdellovibrionia; order Bdellovibrionales; family UBA1609. The sequence continues at coordinate 4,100 of NYZX01000041.1, forward strand.
CTTTTCTCGTCTAGACTTTACTGCCACCATTTACCTCGTTTATCAGACTGAACATGATCCAGTCTAACACTGACGAAGCAAATTGGAACCGGACCCGACAGACTATTTGTAATCGATATTATTTATTTCGTATTCTTTGTCAGACTTAGGCGTTGAAATCTCGACAACGTCATCGACGCGCTTCCCGATCAGAGCCCGAGCTAAGGGCGAAAAGATCGAAATCTTGCCTTGTTTTACATCAGCCTCGTCTTCACCGACGATCTGATAGGTCACTTCGCGGTCCTCTTCCAAGTCCGTTAAAGTCACTGTGGCTCCAAAAGTAATGCGGTCCGACCCGACCTTCTTCGGGTCCACGACCTCTGCCGTTGCCAACTTGGTCTGAATTTCGGCAATTCGGGACTCAATAAAGCCCTGGCGCTCTTTCGCCGCATCATAATCCGCGTTTTCACTCAAATCTCCGTGATCACGAGCCTCTTCGATAGCTTTAATCACCTGCGGCCGCTCAACTTGCAGCAAATTTTTCAACTCGGCTTCAAGTAAAGCCTTACCGTTGATCGTCATAGGTTGCTTGTCACTCATACCAGTTTTCTCCATAACCTATTGTTTTAACTTGAAAAAAGCCCTAATATCTGACTGGATTCAATGCGAGCCCGCTATTATATGAAAATGCCGACTTCTGACAACAGATTTTTTGCCAGAGGCCGGCTAGCGGCCTATTGAGCCGATTTAAGCCCGTTCAATTCGATGGAGGCACCCGTGAAGGTGACAGCGAGCAACATTTCCATCATCAAGCGCCTTCTTGGCAGCCGTGGCTCGCGCCCCCTTCGCTCCATCCTAAATAAGCTGGAACCGGCTGATATCGCCTCACTTATGGGGCAACTGACTCCCAATGAGCGAAAGACCTTTCTTGAAACCTTGGTCAGCATTGAAAAAGCCAGCGAGACTCTTCTTGAGCTCCCCTCGAACCAACTGGTCGACGCTCTCGCCCAACTTGGGGAATCCGGGATGGTTCAACTTTTTCTGCAAACCAATGAAGAAGACGTGGCCTATTTTATTTCTCACCTGGACGAAGACGATCGCCCCATGTTCGTGGCTAAACTACCTAAGCAGCGTCGTCTAAAGGTCGAACAAATCCTTAGTTACCCCGAAGGCTCAGCCGGCCGCATGATGCAACCGCAAGTCTTGTCCTTGGACTCTAGTTTGACAGCCGAGCAAGGCCTTCTACAGCTTCGCACGAAATCTCAGGAACAGTCGATCTACTATATCTACTGCGTTGACGAACTCGAACGGCTTGAAGGCGTCATCTCTTTGCGTGAGCTCGCAACAGCACCACCAAACACCCAGCTCAAAGAACTGTTGAAGACGCAGATTATTAGTATCGCTCCTCAGGCCAGCGCCGAAGAAGCGGCACGTATCGTGGCAAAGTACAACTTCATTGCAATTCCCGTCCTTGAGGACTCCGGTAAACTGCTAGGAATTATCACCGTCGATGACGTCGTTGATATTATTCAAGAGCAAGCCACCGCAAATATTTACGCACAGGCCGGTCTACAAGAAGACGATCGTGTTTACAGTGCGACCTCCTTCAAAATTCGAAATCGACTGCCCTGGATGATGCTCAACCTGGTTTTGGCCGCCTTAGCCAGCACGGTGATCAGCTTGTTTGAAGCCACGATCAGTCAAATGACCGTCCTAGCAACCATCATGAATATCGTCGCAGGAATGGGCGGTAACACGGCCATTCAAACCATGACAGTCGTCACACGAGGCTTAGCCACCGGAGACTTCAACTTCATTAAATATTCACGATCTATTTTCAAAGAGGTCGTCGTCGGTGTATCACTGGGGCTGATGACTGGTGTCACGGCTGGAGTCCTCATTTGGATCTGGAAAGGCAGTCCTCTTGTGGGCGTCGTTATGTGCCTATCAATGGTCACAAACTCCCTGGTTGCTGCCACCGTTGGCGCCGTCGTTCCGATCACCATTCACAAGCTCAACTGGGACCCCGCCACTGGCAGCGGAGTGATCGTAACGATGATGAGCGATATCTGCAGCTTCCTCAGCTTCTTGGGAATCGCGACCTTATTTATGAGCCTATTTGGAATGGCCTAGGCCGCACGGCGCTGCGGCTTCGCCTTTACAACAGAGGGCGACTTGCCCCCACCAGAACCAGCTCCCCCTTTGACGGCTCCCGCCGAAACAATCGAATTTAGGTCCACCGTGATCGCTTCTAGTTGTCGAACCTGAGCAAACAATTGCTTCACCGATTCGGAGGACTCTTGAGCATCGCTGGCACTTTTTTGAACAACTTCGTCGATCTGGTTCATCGCAATATTAATGTTACTGACGCCTTCGGCCTGTTCTTTCGAGGCACTAGAGATCTCATCAATCATCCCAGCCACTTCCCGAACATTCGTCAGCACTTCTTGAAGAGCTTCCGCACAGCGCTCGGTGGTCGCATGGCCAGTTTCAATTTGCGTTTTGTTTTGATCAATTAACTGCTCCATGGACTTGGTCGAGTTTTCGACGACGGACTTCACCTGGCCGGTGCTTTCAGCAAGAAGACCTTCGATTTCGCTAGAAGCAGCACCACTTAACTGAGCCAGCTTCCCGATCTCTTCAGCAACAACGGCAAAACCTTTTCCAGATTCTCCAGCACGAGCGGCTTCCACAGATGCGTTAAACGCCAAAAGCTTTGTCTGAAACACAATATCGTTAATGATCTGGGTTTTTTCCGAGATATTATTAATGACTGTTACCACTTCCGAAAACTTATCGTTGTTTTCAGCAACCTGGCCGGACACCTTTTCCATGCTCCCTGAGATCCCGTTCATTGCCGAACGCATTTCATCAAGAATACGACCTGTTCCTTCGGCAAGCTCACTGGTTAACCGAGACTTTTCATTCGACTTACGTGAGTATTCTTCGTTTCGTTGAACCATGGACGTAATCTGATTCAAAGTCGCCGCCGTTTCCTGAACACTAGAGGCCTGACTACTTGAAGATTCCTTGGCATAATCAACCGCCGTTTGAATCCGTTTGGTGGCTGTTGAACACTCCGAGCTACACTCATCCAGCTTTTGTGCAAACGAGGACATCTGGGTTCTGGTCACTAAAGCAATCATCAACGAAAAAGCCGTTAACACCAATAGGCCGAACACAAGAACCGTCAGCAACATGGTCGATGCACTTTCAATGGCCGAGAAAACTTCACCGTCGTTGACGACACGAAAATCATTACGAAACTCGATCAATTTCTCTTTAAAACCTCTGACCCCGTCGACCAAGGACTTCACTTTATCTTCGTTTCCATCTGGCGAACTAAACATCGCCAAAACCAAGGCTTTCCCCTGTTTATCCAAGGCACTGCATTCAGCACTCAATGCCTCGGCCTGCTCAACAACCCACGGCGACTGTTTGTAACTTTCTTTCAGCCCGTCGACACCAGCGTCAAACTCGGCTTTTTGCTCTTTCAAACGCTTCAACTGAGGCAAAGCGCCCTGGCCTTTAGACGCAATAATGACATCATAGGCTTTTTGGATTTCATCAAAGGACATCTGCATCTTATTTAAGTGACGCCCAAAGGTTTCGTTTTCATCGGCGATTTTCGAATAGGTTTGCCCTAAACCAGACAAGGACCGCTCCGTAAGTATTCCAGCAAGAACAAAAACAAACAGGCCTAGGCCAATGATGATCATGATGCGATTTACAATACTCAGCTTTCTAATTATGCCCAAAACTCGCGCCCTCATTACCGTTTCGTAAACTTCTTTACAGGTCGTTTCGAAACCTATCGACGAAGCACAAGCCTAACTTAAATTTACCGAAGAAATCCTCATCGTCTATTAACGAAGGCTTAATTCAACTGGCCCATCGGATCAGGCTGAGACAACTGTGTCTTTTTTCCGACATTGAAGCGCCTAGTTAAAGACCCTTCTTCACTTGCCTCAAATGAATTTCATCGACAGCCTTATAGGGCACATAACAAGGAGACAACATTGAAAAGACTCGTCTTTTTCATCGCTTGCTTGGGGTTGTTGGGACCCGCAGTAAGTAACGCTGCAAAGATGGACACACGCTTCTACGGATATGTAGATGGCTATGTCGAAAGCGTTCAAGACCAACCGGGAGTCGATAATAGTGGCGCCCGAACAGAACTGGAAAACTCACCTGAGTTTGACGTACCAAACCTACATGTCATTGTTCGCTCGAACTACGAGGACACAACGGCATTCATCAACTTAAGCGGTGGTGGCGCTGGCGCCGTTGACGTAAGAACAGCTTGGGTTGATAAGCAGCTTTTAGGTGAATACCTGAGCTTCCGAATTGGTGAGCTTTATCGTCCTTTCGGACTTTATAACCTCATCTTAGATGCTGTACCGACATATATCGGTATTGAGCCACCTGAACTTTTCGATGGCGACCACTTTCTTGTCACTCGAACCACAAATGCGATGCTTCACGGTAAAGTGAATGTCGGCGGAACCAACTTTATCAACTACGCCATGACAACAGGGAATGACGAGCGCGAGTCGGATCAACTTCCCGTTGGCTTAGACGTTAACTTCACCATGGGAACAACGCTTAAAGCCGGTGTCTCATACTATACATCTGGTGGAGCCGCTGTTTACAACGAAGACAACCCTGGTGGCGTCGTACGTTGGGCTGAGCAAGACAAGTTTGACGTTATGGGACTTTACCTACAGTGGACTGACCCACGTTGGACCGTTCAGTTAGCTGGATTCCAAGCCTCACACGAGCTGGTTCGTGACACGGGTTCTGGTGACTACGGCCTAACGACCATTTGCTCAAGCGCAAACCTAAGTGCAAACTCTCGAACTCGTTTCGGTTGTGATAGCACATTGGACTCTGAAGAAGACTACGACGTAAACACTTGGTACCTGCGTGTTGGTTACAACTTCAACGTTGGCGACATGGGACAGCTTGTTCCTTACTTCCAATATGATGTCTACGAAAACGAAGAAGTTATCTTCGACAAAGACTTTGGCGGAGACAAAGAAGCCGGTCTTGCCGATGATGGGAAGTTTACAAAATGGACTTTGGGTACAGTTTACCGTCCTCACCCAGCGGCCGCATTTAAAATTGATTACTCTCAACACTTGCAAGACGTACAGAACGAAAGCACCAACTATGGTGAAATTCGCTTCTCCTATTCTTACGTCTGGCGCCTATAGAAAGGAAAGTTAATCATGAATAAACTTATCCTCACAGCCCTAGCTACAATCACTTTTTCGACAGCTGCACAAGCTAGCTTTCAAGTGATTGCAAACTCAGAGTTTGGAAAAACGTCGATTTCTAAAAGCGACCTCACAAACATATTCACAGGCCTTACGACCTCTTGGGGCGGTAAAAATGTGAAAGTTTGCGTAATGGAAAGCTCGACGGGAACAGCGAAAGCTTTCCTTGGCGCCATCGGATCAGAGCCTGGTAAGTTCGACCAAGACTGGATTAAGCGTGAGCTATCTGGTCAAGGTACAGCACCAGAATCGAAATCAACAACAGATGCCATGGTCTCTTGCGTAAAGCAGTCCGGAGGCATCGGCTATATCCCAGCTGCTGACGCTGGCAAAGCCGAAGGCGTTTCAAAATTATCCGTTAACTAAATCAAGATCAAGACATCTTGTTTTAATGAAAGCCAACCGAAAGGTTGGCTTTTTTTTACCTATTCCTTTGTCGCAGTCTTCCCCCAACCGACGCTTCAACCTAGGACCAGACCTTGAAGATAGGACCCAATCCACCGATAATGGATTATTCTCGTGCTGCTTGGACTTCAGAATGAATAGACTGCCACAATTAACCCCCCTCAATGTCGAATCCATCGTTAAACAGATTCAGGATGCCGAAAGCATTCTACTGACAACTCACAAACAATGTGACGGCGACGGACTTGGGGCTGCCTTAGGCCTTTATCACGCTCTAAAAAAGATGGGCAAAAGTGTTCGAGCCATCACGGTGGACGAAGTCCCTAGCAAATATAGTTTTTTGAATTTCGATTCCTTTTTAGACATCTACGAGCAACCTCACCGCCCTATCGAATCAACAGACCTAGCACTGATTTTTGATACAAACGACAAGCGGCAAATTGCCCCTCTATATGGCGAACTTGAAAAGAACTGTAAGAACATCTTATTCGTCGACCACCACCCGGTACTTAACAAAGGCCCCGAGCCAACCCTAGGCTCATTTATTGACACGCGCGCGGCCAGCACAGGTGAAATCGCCTACTTCATCGTTAAAGCCCTGGGCGTCCGATTAGATAAAGAAATTGCTCGTGCCTTGTACACGTCGATCGCCTTCGATACGCAGATTTTTCGCTTCATCAAGTCCTCTTCGGCCTCCTACCTGATTGGCGCCGAGCTTCTTGAGTTCGAGCGCGACCCAGAAGAAATTCACCGCAAGCTGTTTTCAACATACAGCCGCGAAAAGGTCGACTTCCTCAGCCGCACGTTAGGACGAATCGAATACTATGGTGAAAACCGTGTCGCTGTTATCGAAATCAAAAAATCCGACTTGGACGAGTTCGGCCTACACGCCGACGACTCGCGCGACGTCATCGACTTCGTGATGCATATCCAGGCCCTTCAGGCCGCTGTCCTTATGCGTGAAGATCAGCCAAACAAATACAAACTGAGCCTTCGCAGCAAAGGCAAGATTGAGGTTTTGGGCATTGCTGAAAACCTCGGAGGCGGCGGGCACTTGTATGCCTCGGGCGCTTATGTTGAAGACAGTTTTGTAAATATCCGCGAACAGGTTGTTACGCAGCTATTGCAACGCTTAGACATTGCTGGAAGTTAAACCACTCTGTATTGATTTCTCTCATGGAAGATCGTGCTTGGCTTCACTAGGGATATCTTCCTATTAGGGGCACACCCTTCCGTGGGTTCAGTCGGTCATCGCTTCGCGATCGCGTCACGCTTGACCGAGGCCCCTAATAGGAAGATATCCCCAGCGAAGCCTATCGGATGTTTAGGTAGAACGAAGACAGGCCTTCTTTCCTGATGCGGATTCCATGCAACGAACATAGTCCATGCGAGAGCCGACTTTCTGACTTCCATTTATAAGCTATTTTTCCGTAAGCTATTACGGCGATTCCTTCTTCCTTAGGGCCTCGGTCAAGCGTGACGCGATCGCGGAACGCGATGACCGACTGAACCCATGGAAGGGTGTGCCCTAAGGAAGAAGGAATCGCCGTAATAGCCATGCACCT
>NYZX01000042.1 GCA_002686065.1 Pseudobdellovibrionaceae bacterium
TTATCTCGGCCAGGCTGTTGGATGGACAGGTCTTATATGACTTTATTGATCGGCTTGAGTTATTTGAATTGTCGCCAAGCTTGGGCAGTGTCGACAGCCTCGTCGCTCCGACAGAGCTCTTCTACGGTAGTGGGTTCACTAATCAGGAAAAACAGCGAGTCGGAATTGATTCTCAAACGTTTCGACTGAGCGTGGGCCTTCAAGACCCAGATGACTTGATGGCAGATTTAAAGCGAGCGTTGCAGGCTTAAGGCTGCGCGCGCTCGGTGTCTTCTAACGAGCGGGCTATTTGCTCGGCGATCAGTGGGTTTTGTGAACTGCTGGGAAGCTCTTCACATTCACAGATATATCGATTTTCGGGTTCTAAAGACGCAAAGTCGACCCCGGGAGAGACAACTCGAAGTCCGGCTTGAGCCAGGTCGTCGCGAAAGGTGTCGTCCGAGGCATAGGGGTGGGCGACGACAAAGAATTTGCCATCGAACTGGCTTTCATAGCTAGAAGCCAGTTTTTGCAAAATTCCAAGATAAAGCTTTTTGGCTTTTTCATGATCTTGGAAATAAGGGTATTCAAAATTGATCAACTTTAAAAAGTTGAAATGCTTCATATACCATTGAGCGCTTTCTAGGCGGGCTGTCGTTTTGGGGCTGGACTCTGAAAACAGGCCGACGTGGGTGATCTCACCTTTTTTGTCGAAGTCGTATTTAGGGAAGGACCAGGCCCACGGATACTTCGTTGAAAAAGTCGTCCAATCCTGCTGGTAAGGAGCCGCAATAAACAGGGCGCTGCCGGACTTTTCAGGAACCTCTCGTGCTACTTTACGGCTATCTAATAACGTCAGGGCTGTTCCTGCTCCACCGCCAGAGATGGCATAATTGTACACTTTCGCTTTGGTCTTCGCTGCCAACTGAGCGGCTAGAGTTTTATCGCCCTCGTGGCCTTCTCCGAAGGCCACCGAATCGCCGAAAAGTAACAGGTGNTTTTTTGACTTCAAATTATTGTTGGCCGTCATTCGACGTCCGTATTCATCGTATTCGTAGGTGACTTCGTAGCAAGCGGACTTGGCCGCAGCACAGGTCTTTTTTGCTGTGTGTGAAAAGTTACTTAAATTCCATTTTCCGATAAAAGGAAGAACACTGTGTGCGTAGCATTTTTCGCATTCATATCCAGACTGGTCGTCCGAATCTAGAAATCCCAGGATACCGATGGCCCGGTCGATAATAAACAGGCCAAGGAAGAAAATGGTGATAAAGCCAAGAATGACGAAGGGCATTTGCCATGTCTTGTTCACAGTCATGGCAAGCCTCGATCGGTTCGAGTTAGCTGAAAAGACGTCTTAAAGCCGGAGTCCACAATGCAAGAAGGCATAACTTAAATACTGCTCCTGGTATGAAGGGTGCGACACCCAGAAGGATAGCAGACTCTGCGCCGACATAAAATGATAGCCAAGTGGATCCCAGACCAAATAACACGATATGGACCAGAATTAGACTCATAAGTGCTAAACTGGGACGTCGGTCGAAACCGCGTTCCGCAGCCAGCCCTAGCAAATAGGCGCAAACAGGAAAGGCAATGAGATAACCACCGGTAGGTCCAAAAAGCCGAAGCAGACCAAATCCACCGCCTTCGAAAACAGGAAGTCCCGCCGCGCCCTGTAGGACATAGGTCAGGGCCATGATGGCGCTACGTTTGGCCCCGAAAATTAAGGCCAGCTGAAAAAGTACCAAGGTTTGCATTGTCACGGGAACTGGGTTGCCGGGGAGTGGGAAGGCCACTTGGGCTGACAGAAACAAAACGAAGGCTCCCGCCAAGGCAAGAACGATCTCGGTTAGAATGTTTGTCTGTCGTTTTGACAATTTTCCCCAGAGAAGGTCGAATAACGTGGATGTGTGCGGCATTTTTGCTCCTAGGTTTAGGGGTTGTTTTGGGTTGAAACCAAGGACTTGTCAATATCTGGCCGCGGAAGTTGACAGCCATGTACTGAAAATATTTAAGGATTTTGGTGGCATCTAGATCTCAGTTAAAACCTATCATAGGCTGGCGAGAGTGGGTCGGGTTTCCTGACCTTGATTTGCCAAAGATTAAGGCAAAAATCGACACTGGAGCCCGGACTTCCAGTCTGCACGCGGTTGATTTGGAATATCACACCCGACGGGGGAAAACCTATGTGACCTTTGTTGTGCATCCCGTACAACGAACGGTTCGGCGGTCGGTTGAAGTCACAGCCCAAGTGATTGAGTTTAAAGAGGTTCGAAGTTCAAACGGACATGTCAGTCGTCGTCCGACAATTAAAACTCGTCTTGAATTGCTTGGGCAACAGTGGGAAACCGAAGTGACCCTGGCCGACCGAAATGAAATGGGTTTCCGGTTGTTGTTGGGTCGCCAAGCCATTCGCGATCGATTTCTGGTCGATGTCAGTCGGTCGTATATGGGTGGAAGAGTACCGGGAAAAAGGAGATAGTCGTGTCGTCGAAAGCTTTAAAAATCGGAATCCTATCTAGGGCTGCGAAAAGTTATAGTACGCGCCGTTTGATGGCCGCGGGGAAGCAGCGTGGACATCGGATGAAGATTTTGGACACTTTGAAGTTTGCCATCGATCTTGAAACTTCAGAGCCTGATTTGTACTACAAGCAAAAGCGGCTTTCGCACTACGATGCTGTCATTCCGCGAATTGGATCATCGATCACCTATTTCGGGTCGGCGGTTGTTCGTCAGTTTTATCAAATGAACGTTTTTTGTACGAACTCGGCTGACGGAATTTTGGCCTCAAGGGATAAGCTGCGAACCTTGCAAATTCTAAGTAGTCACAAAATTGGGATCCCGAATACCACGTTCGTCAAAGACAAGGCGGATGTATTGCCCGCGATTGCGCGTGTGGGTGGGGCTCCGGTTGTTATTAAATTGATCGAAGGAACCCAGGGGATCGGTGTGATCCTGGCCGAGACGATTCAGTCGGCTCAGTCCATCATNGAGCTGCTACAAAGCCAAAAACAAAACGTTTTNGTTCAGAANTTNGTNGCTGAAAGCAAAGGGCGTGATGTCCGCGCGATTGTGATCGGAGATCAGGTCGTCGCGGCGATGCGCCGAGTGGCGGCGGGGCAAGAGTTTCGAAGTAATATCCACCGTGGTGGAAAAGCTGAGTTGATCCAACTGGATGAGGCCTATGTCACAGCTGCTGTAAAGGCGACTCAGATTTTGGGGCTACGGGTAGCTGGAGTCGATATGCTGGAAAGCGCTGACGGCCCACAGATTATGGAAGTGAATTCGTCGCCGGGACTTGAGGGGATCGAGACCTCTACGGGGCTGGATATCGCCGGGGCGATCATTGACTATGTGGCCAGTGAGGTCCACTTCCCAGAGGTTGATATCCGCCAGCGTCTAACAGTCAGTCGCGGTTACGGGGTCACCGAGGTCAACGTACCCAAAGGGTCAAAGTATGTTGGGCAAAGTATTGAGGAGGCTGGGTTTCCAGAGCTCGATGTGAATGTTTTGACCTTGTATCGTGGCGGTAAGGTGATTAATAATCCTAAGTATGAGCGAGTGCTTGAACCAGGTGATCGCTTGCTATGCTTCGGAAAGCTTGAATCGGTTCGAACGATGATTCCTGAAAAGGTCAGGAAGAAGCGGCGAACGAAGGCAAAACGCCTAAAGCGTGCCGACCTTGAANTGTAGGTCCAGGAATTTTATATGTCGAAGGTGGTTTCCAGCGACCCGGATGTNTTGACCATTGCGAAAACCAAAATCGCTCGTGGNCAGCGCCTGTCACTTCAGNTTGATATCTCCAGATTATATGACAACACAAAACTAAGTATACCGGTTGAGGTNATTCGGGGGCAGCAGGGTGGACCCCGTCTTTTTATTAGTGCAGCCATTCACGGCGATGAGATCAATGGCGTCGAAATTGTCCGGCGGATCCTGGCCTCTCCGGAGCTTGAGAAGCTGAAGGGCACGTTGATTTTAGTTCCGGTGGTGAATGTTTTTGGGTTCAACGCTAAGTCGAGGTACCTTCCGGACCGCCGAGATTTGAATCGAAGCTTTCCCGGTCGACGTAACGGAAGTTTGGCATCTCAGTTGGCCTATAAATTTATGAAAGAAATTGTATCGAAGTGTACTCACGGGATTGATTTGCATACCGGGGCAAATGATCGAACGAACCTTCCTCAGATTCGAGGAAACTTTGATGATGCGGAAACGAAAGAGTTGGCTCAGGCCTTTGGCGTTCCCGTGTTGATGGATTCAAAGTACCGGGATGGGTCTTTACGTGAAGCTGCTGCAAAAAGAAAAGTGAAGATGCTGTTGTATGAAGGTGGAGAATCACTACGGTTTAACAAGGACGCGATCGATATTGGGTATGCGGGCTGCTTTGCAATTATGAAAAAGATTGGGATGATTTCTGCTGATATGGACGTCAGCCGTCCAGCTGTGGATTCGTTCTTTGCCAACGATAGCTACTGGGTTCGGGCCCCTCGTGGTGGAGTGGTTCATGCGTTAAAAAAGATTGGTGACCGGGTCAAAAAGGACGATGTTTTGGCCGAGGTTTCGGACCCCTTGGGGCGTAAGCCAGTGCCTGTCATTGCTCCGAGTGCGGGACTGATTATTGGAATGAGTCAGATCCCCCTGATGAATAATGGTGACGCTTTATTTCATGTCGCGACTTTCACAGAGCTTCGACGTGTTAAGCGTGCTGTCGATAGGGTCGATGATTTTATCTACTAGTGATTAACTTAGATCAGCAGGGATTCTTGCTTTATCGGGGCGCCCCTTGGCGCGTTGCTGTTTCAGGTATTTTGCGGCCAGGGCGTATCCGCCGTGATCACCATCAAAAAAGTGAATATGGTCGCCGTCTTTGGTTGTTGGTACCACGCATGTCATCAAGCTATGAGTTGATTCGTGCAGTCCGTAGTACAGCACGCCGTTTTGGTGGTTCGTTTCAAGGTAAGTTTTAAGATTTCGTAGTTCTTCGTTGCTGACGTCGACCACCATTCGAAGCAGGTCATCAAACTTGCGCCGATCGCTGTGCAAGGACATGCTGTTTTTGTAGGTGACGGCATTAAAGCCGGGGACTTGAAGCTCCCATTTAAATGCAATCACTGAAACAAGAATCTCGATAAAACGTTTTAGAAAACCTGTTGAAGCCAGTCGAGGGTGAAGGCGTGCTTCGGCTTTTAGGCTATCTATTGCCCCTCGATAGGACATCTTTTTAAGGTTGGCTGCTTTTTGGTCGACGTCGATAATTGAGCGAAGGTCCGATAGAATGTTTTGGTAGATTTGGTAGGGGGCAGGTCCCAACGCTTGGATAATTAGGGTTGCGGTACAATCTTTGCGGGAAGGGATCGGCTTCCAGCGACAGGAAAGGTAAGATAGGTCCTCGCTATCCAATGAACCATGGCGTTTTAACTGGCGATGGGCTTGTGTTTTAATCATTTCGTCAGCTGCTTGAAGGCCTCCGCCCCGAAAAATGGCGATGGACTTTCCTTCCGTCAATTGGTGCTTCGCAATCTCGATATCGTGCCCAAGTTCATTCAGTTCTTGGACCGAAATACTTCCTACGCGCAGGTTCAAGTTAAACTTTGCCTTGGAGAGCTCAGCCAAGGCGGCCAATTTTTCAAGAATGGCGTCCTTCAAATTGGGCGGGGCCAGAAGGGTCATTCCGTCGCCACCAAAAACAAAAGGCAGATCATATTCTTGAAAGTGTTTCATTAAGATAGCGACACCAGCGGCTCCTAGAAGGTTGACGTCCTTATATCTTCCTTCGGCGATGGCTTGGGTTGAGCCTTCGACATCGGAAAGCAGGACCCACCAGTCGGGAGGGACTTGGTGGAAATGTTCGGCTCCGGCAATATCCAAAAAAACAGGGCTTGCCTTAAGGTCAGAGTAAAAGCGTATGCTGTTTGTCATAGGTGTTATGCGGCTTCATTGATGAGTTCCTTGATCACTTCGAAATTTAAAGGTTTCGTCAGGTAGGCTTTTACGCCTAATTGCTTCGCCTGTTCGCGAAAGTCACTGGAGTCATGGGCGCTTGTGACCACAAACTGAATATCGGGCAGCTCATTTCGTGCGACATGTAGGAATGTGAATCCATCCAAGCTTGGCATACTTATATCAGACAGAAGCAAAATCATATTTTGCTGATCCTTATTATCCTTGATGAACTTTAAGCAGGTGTTGGGGTCTGCGAAAAATTGCAATCTGATTTTGTCCGCAGCAATTTCTGATTTCAGTTTTGCTTGAAGTATCTTGTGCATTTTTGCTGAATCATCGACGGCCAAAATAAGCGGGGGTGATTTCGTTGTCATACGCGCTCCTCCGGTTGGTCAGATCGAGGGATTACAATCTCAACCTGAGTGTATTCGCCTTCTTTTGAGGTTACCTTGATGTCGCCACGGTGCAGGCGAATAAGGTCCTCAGCCATCGTTAGCCCAAGTCCAGTTTCTTCAGGCTTTGCAGAAAAGTAGGGCTCAAAAACTTTGTGTAGAATCGTCTTGGGGATTCCGACGCCGTTATCCCAAATGGTGACGCGGACTTGGTCCCCTTCATCTTGAAGTTGAGTCGTGATCATTGGGGTGTAAGTGGATGCGTTTTGCTGTGCTAAAAACCTTTCATTAATGGCTTCGACGGCGTTGTTAAAAATATGGCTGAAAGCCAACGAGATTTCTTCTTTGTAGACGTTCAGCTTGGCCTTGGTTAGCGGCAAGATAGAAATGGCGGTTTGTATTTCCGTTTTTCCTGTCTTGCCACGGGCTTCAAGGCTGTTGTTGAGGGCTGCCAGGACCAGTTGGTTCATATCGGTGGGTTTGTCGGTGCCAGTAGAGGGGCGGGCGTGCAAGGTAATGGACGACACGATGGATTGGGCTTGCAGTTCGCCTTCGGAAATTTCGTCGGATAGTGGCTCGATTAATTTGAGCTTGGAAATAAGCCCGGAAAAGGCGTCAAGATGCCCCTGTGTATTAAGCAGGGTTTCTAATTTGGGAAGTCCCTCGGCAAGATCCGTCTTTGCTAGGCTGGCCAATTTTCGGTTCGCTGATTTTATCTGCTCGAGAGGCACTAGAACTTTTCTTGAAAATCCAGAAGTCAAAGTACCGATTGAAGCTAGTTTTTCCTTTGAAGCCATTTCACCATGGTTTCTTTTTAATTCATTTAGCTGGTCGATTGTTTTGTTTAGGGTCGATCGCAACATCTGAAATTTTGGGCGAACAAAAAATAAACTGAGTCCCGTTACCACCAAAATCAGAACGATAAAAAAACCGACAAAAAGTGTTCGAACCCCAGCGATTTTTTTACTGGAGTGTCGCTCAATGTTTTTGACGGTTTGATCCATTACACGAAGAAACTCAGATCCAGTCCGAAACAGTTCTGGTGCGGGTTTTTNATCGGTCAGCCTGGTGTAGTCGATGGCCTCTTCAAGTTGTTCGACGTAGCGTTCGAAGCGAACATCTAGTTCCAGTTGAAATTGTGGGTTGATGTTCAGTTTTTGCCACTCTGTTGCTGAGACGTCTGATAGATACTTTAAGATGCGCTTGTGCTTGTCTTTGAAATCATCAAGCGTTGTTTTTAGTCGTTCCATGTTCGCCGAACCATCTTTCGAGTAGCTATTCCAAAGCATCAGTTGGATTCTTTGGCTATACATCCGCTGTTTTCCGGCCCAGTTGATATACAAGTTGTCTTGACTGGACGTGGAAACGAATCGATTGAGAAGGACAAAGTTTACCAATAGCAAGAGCACGATAATAGAAAGGGCTGCTGCCAAACGAACGGGAAGGGGTCTCATTCGTCTATTCTAACAAGTTTATTGTGACTGACCAGTCGCGAGTCGTCTTATCTTGAGTATAAGGTCTACAATGAATCGCTTTGGACAGTGCGAAATGGTGTTTATTACCAAACAGAAATGATTCGCAGGTCAGTCCAGCCTGGCAAAGCGTCGAAGTTGCATGTCGTCTATGATTGAGATCTCTCGGCCATCTTGTCGGATGAAGCCAAGCTCCTCAAGTTGAGCCAGCGAGCGGATGACCGAAGGTCCTGTTGTCCCGCAGTAGTGAGCGATATCTTTACGCGTCCATTTGTGATCGGGAAAGGATTCTTTCAGGTCGATCATGGTTTCAGCGACTCGCTCGGCGACTTGTTTGTCTGAACTCGAGGCAAGTCGCAGCTCGGCTCGGCGAAGCTCCTGGGCTAACTTCTTCATCATGGCTTGGCAAAACTCGTGATTTGTTGCCATCAGGTGCTCGACCATTGCTTTGGTGGCATAACCAATTTCGGCAGACTCAAGGACTTTAGCTGATGCATGATAGTTTTCGGAGGCGACGAGAGATCTGTGTCCCAGGCATTGCCCAGATCCGAATACACGAAACAGATGCTCTTTTCCGCTGTCCGAAACATGGGTTAGGCCGACAAGTCCCGAGAAAACAAAATAGAGACCTTTCGGGGATTCCCCGTGTCGATATAGAAAAGTCCCTTTTTTGTATGTTTTTGTCGTTGTAATTTCGTGAAGGGAGCAGGCGACTGATTCGGGTAAATAGGGCCATTTTTGTGTGTTCATAGCTCCATTGTGAAAGGCCGACTTATGTCAGTCAACGAGCCCTGGTTTCAGAATCAGCTGAAATTTAGGATGAAACTCCATATAATCATGTTCCAGCGCATATTTTTACCAGGTGAAGCCTAGTAATGTCATTGTGTAGCTTGTTCGTGGTCATAAGGAGGCCTTATATGAAAATCCAAGCATTTTTTGATGAAGAGACCTACACCTTGACCTACGCGGTGTTCGATCCTCAGACCAAGGACGCCGTGATCATCGACCCAGTGATGGACTACGAGCCGGCAAGTTCAAGCTACTTTTACGACTCGATCAATAAGGTTATGGAATTCGTGCAGGCACAGCAGTTGAACGTGGTTTATATCATCGAAACCCACGCACATGCGGACCACTTATCTGGAAGCCAAGAGCTAAAAAGACGTCTGTCAGGGGCGCAGGTATTGATTGGCGAGGAAATTAAAAGCGTTCAATCGACCTTTAAAGACGTATTTCATCTAGATGACGACTTTAAAACAGACGGAAGCCAGTTTGATCGGCTGGTCGGCGACGGAGAGGTTTTTAAGGCAGGGTCTCTTGAGATCAAAGCGATTCATACTCCCGGCCATACAGAGGCTTGTTACTCGTATTTAATTGAAGACGCTGTCTTTACAGGGGACGCTTTGTTTATGCCGGATTACGGAGTCGCTCGATGTGATTTTCCGAAGGGGAGTGCTGAAACACTATATCGGTCTGTGACTGAAAAACTATATCAACTTCCCGAATCGACTCGTGTTTATACCGCGCATGATTATCAGCCCGGTGGGCGGCCTCTTCGTTTTGAATCGACAATTGGTGAAAGTAAAAAAAGCAATATCCATATCAACGAAACCACTCAGCAGGCTGACTTCGTCAAGTTTCGTGAGGCCCGTGATCGAACGCTATCGGCACCGAAGTTGCTACTTCCTAGTGTTCAGGTAAACGTTGATGGTGGTCATTTTCCGGAGCCTGAAGCGAACGGCATGTCTTATTTGAAAATTCCAGTGAGTCAGAAGAATGACTGATATTGATATGTACTACGCATTGATTGGCGGCCTTTTGATTGGCTTGGCGGCTTCGGGTTTGCTGCTGGGATCAGGGCGAGTGATGGGTATTAGTGGTATCTTAGGTGGCCTTTTGGATCCAAAGGTGAAAGATACTCTTTGGCGGACGTCCTTTCTGCTGGGGCTATTGGTCGGAAGTTCTTTGATTCCCTTGATGGGATTTAGTGCGTTAGAAATCCCCTTTCACAGAGGACTTGTTTCAGCTGGTGTTGGGGGAGTTCTTGTTGGGATTGGAACGACCATCGGAAATGGCTGTACAAGCGGTCATGGAGTCTGTGGGATGAGTCGGCTTTCGCCAAGGTCTTTCGTGGCGACCATAGTGTTTATTTTGTCCGGGGTCGTGACCGTGGCTTTGTACAATACAGTTTTTGGTGGTGGGTTATGAAAAAGCTAATCCGTGTGTTTGTCCCATTTGCTACCGGTGTTTTGTTTGCTGTAGGGCTTGGGGTCTCTGGCATGACCGAGCCATCAAAGGTCATTGGATTTTTGGATGTTTTTGGGGGCTGGGACCCTAGTCTGGCTTTTGTTATGGTCGGGGCGGTAGGTGTTAGTGCTGTGTTTTATCGTTTGTCCTTTCGGTGTTCGGCACCATGGTGTGAAGAGCGCTTTTTTCTACCAACCAAGAAAAGTCTCGACTTCAGCTTGATTTTTGGCGCGGTCTTATTTGGTGTGGGTTGGGGTGTTTCTGGTCTTTGCCCAGGTCCTGGTCTGGCGTCATTGATGACGGGAAAGGGCTATGGGTTTGTCTTTGTTGTTTCGATGATTGCTGGAATGGTCGTCGCGAAGGTCTACCAGGCAAAGGGACCCTTTGCTCGTCCAGCACTTAGTAAATCGAAAGGAGCGTAGTCATGTTGGGCTTGGGGTATCTTGCCGCAGTCCTCATGGGGGGAGTCCTAGGTCTAATCGGTGGTGGTGGCTCGATTTTAACGGTACCGATTTTAGTTTATTTGATGTCAGTGAGCCCCGTTGAAGCAACGGCCTATTCGTTGTTTGTCGTGGGAACGGCCAGTCTGATCGGGTCCGTCGACTATATTCGGCGAGACTTGGTTCGATTTAAGGTTGGATTGGTTTTTTCAGTGCCGGCCTTTGTTGGTGTCTATGGTATGCGGCGCTTTGTATTGCCAGCGATTCCTGACACCATCCGAATGACCTCGTTTGAGGTCTCTAAGGATGGGCTGATTCTTACAGCCTTTTCAGTCATGATGGTGCTTGCGTCCTATTTTATGATTCGAGGGCGGAAAAACCAGAATGCAGATCAGAATATAAAGCTGAATATTCCTTTGATCGGACTTGAGGGCTTTGTGGTCGGCAGTATCAGTGGCTTTGTTGGCGCTGGTGGTGGGTTTTTAATTATTCCGTCCTTAGTTTTATTAGCTGGCCTCGAGATGAAGGCGGCTGTTGGCACGTCTTTGATGATTATTGCCGTGAATTCTTTGATCGGGTTTATCGGTGATCTTCAGGTGATGGAGTCAATCCAGTGGGCGATGCTTTTGCGGTTCGTGGTTTGTGCCGTTGTCGGAATTTTTGTGGGGATAGGGTTATCGCGCCGTGTGCCCGGGGCTAAACTTAAGCCTTTGTTTGGTTGGTTTGTTCTTGTTGTGGGGTCAGCGATTTTTTTGCAGCAAATGTTCGCTTAAAGGAAAGGAGACATCATGGTGAAAATGGATGAATTACAGCAGGCTCATAAGGATTTAAGCAAAGGGGAGGTCATCCTTGATGTGCGTGGTCCTGACGAATTTGCTGAAGCTCATGTTCCAGGTGCCATCAATATTGCACATGACCAGGTTCATCAACATGTCGACCGACTGCGTACCTATGACAAGGTTTATATTCACTGTCGATCAGGGAAGCGTGCAGGCATTGCTATGGAAGCCCTGCAAAGAGCAGGGCTGAAAAATTTGTATTGTATCGACGACTCAGGAATGGAGCACTGGGTGCAAAAAGGTTACCCCGTCGAACGTGGCTGAACCGGATTTACTGAGGTAACTTTGTGTACTCGAAAAAGAAAGGATACTCTTTTTCGGCAAGCGCTTTCGCCGTGTCTAAGGGAACTCCCAGTGCACGCAAGTTCAGCTCGACGACGTTTTCAGCGACGTTCTTCCATGTTTGAAAGCCTTCGCGAACAAGGTGAAATCCGCCCAAGACCGAGCAAGTCACCATCGCAATGATTGTCGGAATTTGGTCTCTGGCGATTTTAAAACGTTCTTGTTCAACACCTTTTCCAAGGTCCTCGGCCATCGAGCCCTCCCAGAATCCGCGCAATGATGAGTTTGAAATACCAAATCGGATAAGAAACAGGGCCCATGATGGATCATCATGAGCGTGTTTTAGCGCGTATTTCATACCATATGCAATGCGTTCAGCAGGGTCGTCGTAGGTTTCGATCAGTGGAACAATAGCTTCGGCAAGTTGGTTCGCAAGACGAGATGCGACGTCTTCGAATAAATTGTCCAACGAGGTCATATTATTATAGATGGTTCCACGAGCGACTCCGGCCCGCCCGGCTAATTCACTAACCGAAATTGTTTGAGTTCCTTTTTCTGCAAACAACTGCATCGCGGCTTGGTAAATGCGACCAAGGCTTGAGTTATCTACGACTTCCATAATCACCTCACAGTACTTTTATATAGCTCATATAGCTGGGTTCGTTCGTGTCCAAATCTTTGCGCTTCGAAGGTGTAAATATGAAAAATTTATAGATTGAACAGCAATGTGCAATAGTATACATAATTGTGTATCCGCTTTCAAGCTTAAATTAGCGGCAAATTTGAAAACCAAACTTTGAGGTCCACATGAAACAGCAAGGTAAAATCCCACAGCCCAAGCAGATCCCCATCTTGGGAAACACTCACTTGTTAAGTAGCGACGAGCCTGTCCAGTCATTGCAGGCGATGGCTGCGGACTTTGGCGAAATCTATCGTTTGAACCTTGCGGGGACCGACCTGATTGTTGTCAGCAGTCAAAGGCTGGTGAATGAACTTTGCGATGAAGCCCGGTTCGAGAAAAAACTACATCGCTCGCTTCAAGAGATTCGAGCTTTCGCCGGTGATGCCCTTTTTACAGCAGAAACCGAGGAGCCCAATTGGCAGAAAGCTCATCGGATATTGATGCCTGTGTTTGGACCAGTGGCGATCCGAGACATGTTTGATGGAATGCTGGATATTGCTTCGCAGATGTTTTTGAAGTGGGAGCGCCTTGGGGATGGGGCTGTCATTGATGTTGCGGACAATATGACACGGCTGACTTTAGATACAATTGCCCTTTGTTCATTCAACTATCGATTTAATAGCTTTTATCAAAATGAAATGCATAGCTTTGTGGATGCCATGGTCGGTGGCCTGAGTGAAGCAAACCTGCGTGCAAAGCGACCGGGTTTTGCCAATGATCTACTTGTAGGGAAAAAGAAAAAGTTTGAAGCGAACATCGACTTAATGAGCGAGATCGCTGATTCACTTGTCGCGCGCCGAAAGGCGAACCCTAACAAGTCAGAGAAAAAAGACTTGTTAGACGCCATGTTGACCGCGAAAGACCCTGTCACCGGTGAAGGGTTGGATGATTTAAACATCCGTTATCAAATGGTGACATTCCTCATTGCGGGGCATGAAACCACCAGTGGACTACTTTCGTTTGCGACCTATGCCATGCTTAAAAATCCCGAGGTCCTTCGGAAGGCTCAAGAGGAAATTGACAGCGTACTTCAGGGGCGGATGCCAAAAGTGACCGACATCCCCCGGCTGGATTATATCGATTGGATCCTGAAAGAGACCTTACGGATGTGGCCGACGGCCCCAGCCTTTTCGGTGACCCCGCTGAAGGATGAGGAATCTATCGGGGAGCAACAGTACAAGCTGAAGCGTGAAGAAATTATTTTGGTCCTTTCGATGGCCTTACATCGTGACCCATCAGCCTGGGACAAGCCAAACAGTTTCGATCCCGAGCGCTGGTCACCAGAGCGTGTCGGCAGCATCCCTGAAAACGCGTGGAAGCCGTTTGGAAATGGGAAACGAGCCTGTATAGGTCGATCGTTTGCCATTCAAGAGGCTGTTCTGGTCTTGGCCATGATGATTCAGAATTTTGAGTTTGAATTCGAGAATCCAAGTTATCAATTGTCGGTCAAAGAGACTTTGACGCTAAAGCCTGGTGACCTAAATATTAAAATTAAAAAACGAGGGGCATCTTCTTTGGTTTCGATGGCGGCAACTGGGGGCGAGTCGTCGAGTCAGCAAAAAGTCGATCTGGGTAAGGCTGCCGCCGGGACGGGGATCCCATTTCTTGTTATGTACGGGTCAAACAGTGGATCTTCTGAGTACTTTGCTCGTCAAGTGGCTGCCGGTGCTGAAGAGCAAGGGCACTCGGTTCAGGTCGGACCGATGAATGACTTCGTTGGTAAAATTCCAAAAGGTAGCAATGTGGTTGTGGTTACTGCCAGCTACGAAGGTCTTCCTCCTGAAAACGCCAAGCAGTTTGTAAAGTGGTCCGAGCAACTTTCGGAAGGCGAACTTGAGGGTGTCGGTTATACGGTGTTTGGCTGTGGAAACCGAGATTGGACCCGAACCTATCAGGCTGTTCCAAAGTTAATCGATCAGTGTTTTGCTCGAGCTGGTGCGAAACGTCTGTACGAGCGTGGCGAAGCGGACGCGAAGTCAGATTTGTTTGGCGGATTTGATAAATGGTATACCGAGCTGTGGGCGACGGTGGCCCCTCAGTTGGGAGTTGCCGCTGTTGAGGCTCAAGAGGCTTCTATAGAAATTGAGTACGTGGCACCTGAACGAGAAACCGTCGTTCGCTCGCAAGGATTAGAGTTTGGTACCGTCGTTCAAGTTAGGGAGCTTGTCGACTTGTCAAAGCCCAACGCCCGATCCAAGATTCATGTTGAAATCGAACTGCCAGAAGGTCAGTCCTATCGGGCTGGTGATTATTTGACGGTACTTGGACAGAATCCACCGGAAAATGTCCAGCGTGTTTTAAAGCGATTCGCTGTCGATGGGCATGCCACCATTAAGCTTCATGGCGCGGCCTTACCAAATATGATTCCGGTGGGGCGGCCTGTGATTGTCCAAGATATTTTGTCTAGTTACATCGAGCTAGGCCAGCCCGCGACTCAAAAGCAAATCCAGGCTCTTGCTGAATCCTGCCCTTGTCCCCCTGAAAAGATGGAGCTTTTGGCGTTGACTGAAACACTGGATGTCTATCGTTCGAAAGTCCTCGAGCAAAGGGTTAGCGTTCTCGAGTTGCTTGAGCGCTATCAGTCGTGTCAGTTGCCCTTTGCCAAGTATCTTCAGATGATGCCGGCCTTGAAGCCACGCCAGTACTCGATCTCGTCAAGTCCTCTTCGTCACCCACGTCACTGCACTTTGACTGTTGCGGTTGTGAACTCTAAAGCCTTGTCGGGACAGGGGAACTTTCTTGGGGTGACATCTAACTTTTTAGCGAATTTAAAGCCAGGGGACGCGGTGCCGCTTCTGCCAAAGGTGTCCAGTCAGGACTTTCATTTACCGACCCAGCCAGAGTTCCCCATCGTCATGGCGTGCGCTGGAACGGGACTTGCGCCCTTTCGAGGCTTCATCGAGGAGCGGGCCATGTTAAAGAAGGCAGGAAAGCCCGTTGGTCCGGCGATATTGTTTTTTGGTTGTGATCATCCTGATATCGACTTTTTGTACCGCGAAGAGCTCGAGGCTTATCAAAAAGAGGGTGTCGTTCAGTTGCGAATGGCCTATTCATCCTTGGTCGATAAAGACGTCAAGTATGTGCAACATCGCTTATGGCA
>NYZX01000043.1 GCA_002686065.1 Pseudobdellovibrionaceae bacterium
TAGGGTTCGCTCGGGTCGAACGATTTGAACAGCGGGAAGTTTTGACGTTCTGGATTCAAGGGCTTCCATGGAAATGCGAAGTCCAGCAACAATCACACCTCCCAGGTATTCACGTTTTCTGCTAACGGCACAGATGGTCGTTGCCGTTCCGAAGTCGACGAGGATCAAGTCCTGGTCGGGGTACATATGTGTTGCAGCGATCGCATTGGCAATCCGGTCGGCGCCGATCTCTGATGGGTTTTTGTATCGAATATTAAGACCTGTTTTCGTGCCGGCCTTCAGAAAAAAGGGTGTGTGCATGAAGTACTTCAGGCAGGCGTTGTTCAATGAATGGACAACTTCTGGAACCACAGAACAAATGGCGATTTGGCTAACGTCGTTGGGGTCAAAATCGTTTTCACGTAAGACGCTTCGAAGGAAAATCCCGAACTCGTCTGAAGAGGCCCCTGTTTTAGAGGTCCTTCGAAATTGAAGAAGTAGCTCATCGTTCTGGTAAACACCGCCGTGTATCTGCGTGTTTCCAACATCAAGACATAAGATCATAACTGGCCTCGCTAGAAAAGGTCTCTTCCAATAGGTCAAATAGAGCTTCGCAAAGTTCGGACTTCGTTGATCCGGCTAGTAAAACTTGCTGGCTTTGATTAAATAAGCGAAAGGGGTGAGACTCAGCCCCTTTAAGTCCGATTTGGTTCAAGTCATTGTGAACGACCCAGTCGGCCCCAGACTGCTGAAGAAGTCTTTGAACAGCGGCACTTTGTTTGGTGCTGTCTTGGGTGTTTGTAAGTTTAAATCCAATCAGCTTTACGTTTTTGTTCGCAGACTGGAATTTAATACGGTCGATCAGCTTTGGATTTGGTTGAAGAACAACATGAAGGGCTTCCCCCGAAGGAATCTTTTCCTGCGTTGAAAGTGCGTCACCATTCGAGGTTTGAACCTGTTTCACTGAATAGTCGCTGACAGCAGCTGCGTGAATCACGAAATCAAAATGATTTTGGGACAGTGCCGATTCTAATCCCGATTGAAGATCATCAAAGGTTTTAAAAGTGGATACCTGAATCTGTCCTTTTGGGTCGTCGACATTGACGTTTTTCAAAAACTGAACGTCATGACCGTAACGAGCCAAGTATTCGGCGATTCGCAAAGCGGTTTTTCCAGAGCTGGTGTTGGTGATCGAGCGAACGCCGTCGATGGGTTCGGTGGTGCCTCCAGCGGTGATCAAGACGCGTTTTGGGTGTGTTGTTCTTCGCTCCAGTTCACGTCGAATGTAACTGTCGATTTCAAGAGGCTCAAGCAAACGGCCATAGCCAACTTCTCCACAGGCCAAAAGCCCTTGTCCGGTGGGCAGAATATGTGCCCCTCGGGATTGTAATATCTGAAGGTTGTTTTCAACGGCCGGATGCGAGTACATCTCGCTATTCATGGCTGGACAAAGAAAGAACTTTCGATCCTTTTCTAGGGCTAGATAAAGGCTTCCTAGTAGGTCTTCGCTTCGTCCTTGTGCCAATCGAGCAATGGTGTTCGCCGATGCGGGGCAGAGGATGAAAAAGTCACACCAGCGCGCCAGTGATATATGCTTCATCATGTGGCCGTCGTGAAAATTGTCGGTGAGGACTTCGTGACCGGTCAGGCCTTCAAGTGTGGCTTTGCCAATAAACTGTAGAGCGCCTTTGGTTGCAATCACCTGAATATCATGGCCTTGCTTTTTCCAGTGTGAAATAAGCTCGCAGGCTTTGAAGGCAGCGATTGATCCCGATAGGGCGAACAAGACCTTCATGATGAGTAGCTTTCTTTTTTTCCGGGAAAGGTTCCGGCTTCAACGTCATCGCAAAACGAGTTGATCGCCGTACTGATCAGTTCGGCGCCATTGAGGTAGGTGCGAACAAACTTCGGCTTGAAGTCGGTGTTTAGGCCAAGCATATCGTGCAAAACTAAAACTTGGCCGTCGGTCACGGAACCGGCTCCGATTCCAATGGTCGGAATTTGAAGGCTGGAGGTGATCGTTTCAGCCAGAGGTGTCGGAATGGCCTCAAGAACTAAGCTGAAACAGCCGGCGTCCTCAAGAGCTTTGGCTTGTTCAAGAATCCGTTTAGCAGCTTGGTCGCCGCGGCCCTGAACCTTGAAGCCGCCCAATTGGTGAACAAACTGGGGTGTCAGTCCGAGGTGTCCCATCACAGGGACTCCGGAATGAACGAGGTGGCGGATCAGCTCAACATTGCCTTCGGCCCCTTCCAGCTTGATAGCGTGGGCCCCGGCTTTCATCACTTGCATGACAGCATCCATGCTTTGATCCAGACTTCTGCGGTAGCTAAGAAAAGGCAGGTCGCAGACGATAAATTTATCAGGGGCCCCGCGCCGGACCGCTTTCGCATGCAGGGCCATCATTTCAACATCGGCTTCAATCGTGTCTTCAGCGCCATGCATAACCATGGCTCCCGAGTCACCGACAAGCAGTGTGTGAACTTTTGAGGAGTTTAAAATCCGAGCCGACCAGTAATCGTAACAAGTTAGCATCGTGATTTTTTGTCCTTCGGATTTCATTTTTTGAATCTCGGTGACGGTCATTGGAATAGCTCCTGTTCAAAGGTTTCGTAAATTTTTTTAAGTGGTGTTCCCTGTAAAACATCGTAGTGATTTTTGACGGTTTGCTGGTCGCCACGAACAAGGGCGCCGGTAATTGACGAGGCGCCGTTTTGTATCAAGTTCTCCAGACAGCGTCGTTGGTAGGGACGAAGGAGGTCTGCCGGCAATCCTAGCTTTGTACTCCATATTTTTTCGACCTCAGCCCAAAGTAACTGGGACAGATTTCCTCCACTGGCACAAAGCGCGTGATAAAGAAGCCGTTGCTTTGGCGGAACAACGAAGCTGGGGTTTTCAAAGTTGGGGAACAGATCTTTCAGTTGGAGGTCGTCTCGGTCTAGCGAGAATGGAATTTGGACATAGTCGGATAAATCGTAGATTTGTTCGGGAAAGGTCATCAAAGGGTGTACGGCAATGGCGTCAGGATCGGTCAGTGCTCCAGAAAAATGGATCAAGGTTTTATTCAGAGGCTTTAAGGCTTGGATCAAGTCTGGAATTTTTCGATCTGAGGTTGCGATCAGAATGTGACTGCACTGGGTGGCACGGGGAAGAAGGTCTTCCCGAGGGTCTAGCGAGGCGGACCAGCGGTGACGAATGTCATGGCCGGTGGCTGGAAGCCAGTGAAATAGATGGGTCGCGAGTCGTCCGCGCCCGATAAGCAAATAGTTTGGCGTCATTGTGGTACCTGTCCTTTCAGATCAAGTCCTTGTGTCTTTATCATCGCCGATTTTGGGCAGGAATCTATGAAAGAATTACCGTCCTCATCATGGTCCACCTTGATTAGGGTGATAACGATCACTTCAATAAGCTTGGTAAATATCGAGAATCCCTTAAAAAATCTAATTAAATCCCTTTTTTGTTGGAATTTGCGGGGTTGGCGGGTGTATCTCGCGTGATTTTTTCAGACCCTTATGTTAAATCTTCACAGTCTATTATGTTGAGTGGGGTTTCAATGTCTCAAGTACTTCGAATGATTAGCTTTTTTTCTTTGGCTTTTGTCTTTTCGTGTAGCTCTGGAACGGGCACGCGGTCTGTTTCTGGCAAACAATGTCGTCTGGACGATGCGCCGGAATTGGTCGTCGAAGATAACGCTGAACGTACGTTACTGTCCGGTTTTGATGCGCTTCCAGCCGGAAGCTATGATTACTCGGAAGTTGTGGCTCGCTTTACCGAACAGGCTGACAAAGAAAAGCCATTTATCATCGCCTACACGCAAAAGCGCGCCAGTTCTGCGAGTCAGGCGTCGGTCGCAGGAATCCAGTGTGTGCGTAATGCCACGGCTGATATTGATGTCGACTTAAGTTCGCAGTTGGTGACCGGATTGGTTATTCCTGAAGAGGGACGTTCAAGTGAGGTTTTTGTTCAGGCTGAAAAATTTCAAGTGGGGTCTCATTTCTTAAATGACGAGGACCAGCGTTATTTTGGTGCAAAAGTGGACTCGTTGGACTCGCGTCAGGGTCGCTATCGCAAACCAGAAGATGTTTTAAGTGAAGTGAATCAGCAGTACCGCGTTTATAAGGTTCTAAGAAAACGCGCAAAAGACGAGCCTTTCCGCACAACCTATGAAATTCGATCAGAACAAACAGTTGGTGCTTACAAGCTACAATCGATGGTGGTTCTAGAAATTTCTGAAAACCCAACGGCACCGAAACTAGTCGACGCCAATGGGAAACCCACGGCTGAGGCGCAGGGGCGNATCACGATGGCGCATTTTCCGGGTCTGATGGTNGATAGTGCTAGTTATGTCGGATCATCGTCTGAAGGAGACGTTTCGGCTTTAAACCTGGCAACCNTATCGAACGTTGTAACGACGACGTCTAATGGGCGTAATGAAAGCGGTCTATTAATGATGCTTGAAGCAGATGCGGGGCAAGACACAGACCGTTCTGGACCTGACGGTAGTGCCATTGAAGTGACTCCAGANACCNTAATGGTCCATGCNCCGGCAATTTGTCCGCAGGTTTCTGTGTTTAAATCGACCTCTGGTTTAGAGCACAATATGAATATTTGCGGCACGCAGACNGGNCGNCNNCAGGTAGCTGCACCAGNNGATTATTTCGTNGCGGCGCCAAGCTTTTTAACATCTAAAGTTTTGGCGGAAATTCCAAACGTGTTTGATCTTCAGATGCTTCCGCTTTCGGGGACCAGCTGGACAGCGCCAGTATTTGAAGTTTTATGCTCATCGACTCGGGATCGATCTGAATTGGGTACGGCTCTTGTTCGTGATTGCCCGGCACAGTCAGGGATGGCTTCAGGTAAGCGGCACTATGCNGGCTTTGCGGTGTCACAGAAGTTTAGTAACGCCGACCAAGGTTTCAGCGTTCAAATTAGTCTTGAGTTTGAACCGGTCCTTGAGCCTTCAAGCATGCTATGGAAACACCGTCTAAGCCGGACTTTGAGTCGTTTCGAGTCTTATTCTTCGGCGGCGTCTACGTCTGAGGAAGAGGCGACGACTCAGAAATAGTCGTCTTCAATGTCGGGTCGCAAGCTTTAGGCGTTGCGACCCTTGCTTCGTCNTATTCCGCCACTTCGTGNGGAAGGTCTCGCTTCAGTGATCGGTAGTAGGTTCTTGGNGAGGTTCCGAAAAAGTCATTCAACTTCGCCATATAAATACAAGCAAATCGTTCGACCTGGTAAGCGAAGTAGCTTTCTTCGATACCGGTTCTCATGACTTCGCCCCAGTAGGGATTAAAAATCTGGGCCCGCATATTGATCAGCGGAGCGATTTTTTTATCCAGATCTTGAATCTTTTCCATCAGGGCTTGGGTTTCGGCCTCGTTTTGCTCTTTTCCGGTCTCAATTTTCAAGGATAAAAGATCATCGTATTTGCGCTCTAAGGGAATTTTTTCCGACATTAAGGCTTCGATTTTTTTATCGTATTCTTCAGCTTTTCGAAGGTTAGCTTGTTCTTCTTCGATTTCTTCAACCACTAAGGCTGTTCGCCACGCGCAGTCTTTTTTNAAGCGAACGATATCTCCNTAGATATGATCACCGATNTAAAGGATGTCATTCGGCTCGAGCTTTAAGTCATCGGTAAACTTGG
The DNA here is from genome assembly GCA_002686065.1 of Pseudobdellovibrionaceae bacterium. Lineage (GTDB taxonomy): Bacteria > Bdellovibrionota > Bdellovibrionia > Bdellovibrionales > UBA1609. Next base: position 5,621 of record NYZX01000043.1, read on the forward strand.
TNGCGCATCCGCCCTGATAGATGCCTGGAACCAGGGGAGCATCATGGTTTTGCATCAGCCCAGTTTCGGGATCAATTTTAAGGAANGGAAGATGGTCAAAGAAAAAGCGAGGCTTTCCGGCTAGGGTGATTGTAAATTCAAACAGCTCAGACCAATGCGAGTGGTCCTTGAGAAATGGATTGATCGCATAATCAAGAAGTAGTTTCGAGTAACGGTAGTCNGAGTTCGTGACGATAAATATTTTTTTACCGTGTTTAATGTAACGCTCAAAGCCCTCGACCAGTTCTTTNTCTTTGATAATAAAGCGATCCAGTTCGCTGGTGACAACGTCTTTGATGCTTCCGTCACGGTGAGACCGATCCANGGCGCGCGTCATATCCAAGGCGATTTGGGTGTAGTCCGGCAGCTGGCTNGGGTNTTGNTCTTTGAAATCAACAAGTTGGGCAAAAAGGGTGGCATAGCTTATTGAAAACGAGGTATCGACGGCTTCGTATTCGGGGTCGCTTAAATCGATGTAGGTACTTTTATATAGCTTGTTCTGCTCTCGGTAATCGATAGGCGATAAGCCGTGGTAGCTGCCACGAATCGCTGTGTGTCGGCTGAGCTTTAAAACGTTTCCTTGGTTTTTGTCCAAAACAAGGCCACGGATGGCTCGTTTGAAGTCAAATTTTAGATTTAAGATATCTTTTGGATAGCTATAGTCGTTAACGAGTTTCTTTAGCATGGAGCGAAAGGCTGTTTCTTCGAAGGCTTCGCTGTTGTAGCGGATCACGGTATGATCCATATCAAGTCCAATATACTTGATGCGCTTCATATTCAGGGTGCGGTTTACATAGATTTTTTGCGACATATTGTCCTCTTTCCCACTCAGGGTTTCTGGACGAAACCAGAGCCTAGACATACTAGTCCTTTTCGACAATGATGTCGATCATGCTAGATCCAAATCCAACAGAATCTATAAAGCTTTCAGAGGACCAAGAGCGCGTTTTAGATGCCTTGTATGACTCTCCGGACAATGTCTTCGTCACAGGCGCCGCCGGAACCGGAAAAAGCTTCGTTATACGCGAGTTTTTAAAAGATCAAAACCCGAAGGTCTTCCCCGTATTAGCCAGTACTGGGGCCGCTGCCGTGCTTGTTGGTGGACGGACCTTTCATAGCTTCTTTGGGCTAGGGATTATGGAAGGTGGCGTAGAACGAACCATCGAGCGGGCAATGAACGATAAGCGTCTGCTTCGCCGCTTGAAAAAGACGGAAGGTGTCATAATTGACGAGGTTTCCATGCTCTCCGCCGAGACCTTNGTGGCAGCAGAAACCATTTCCCGATTCGCTCGTGAGGAATTGAATAAGCCCTGGGGTGGGTTGCGTGTGATTGCCGTGGGNGATTTTGCTCAGCTACCGCCGGTGGAAAAAGGCTATGGTTCTAGACGCTCCTGGGCCTTTGAGCACAATATCTGGAGGCACTCGGGGTTTAAGTGCTATTTGCTGTCTGAAAACAAACGGATTCGTGAAAATGCCTTTTTATCGGTNCTGCATAAAGTNCGTCTTGGGCAGATGGATGACGATGTCGAAGATTTTTTAAACAATAANCGTATCGAAGACTTTTGGGATGATGATGCCACGGTTTTAATGCCTCGAAAAAANCAAGTNGCCAGTTACAACAACAAAAAACTAAATGATCTTGAGACGGAACTGCACCGCCTAGAAACTTTGTATGCCGGAAAAGCTAACTTCGTAAAGCGAATGAAGTTGCAGGCACCTGTTCCAGAGACCCTTGAAATCAAAGTGGGTGCTTTGATTATGTTTCGGGTCAACGATCCAAAACAACGTTGGGTGAATGGCACGAAGGGGAATGTCATCGAAGTGGGTGACGATTATTTGTTGGTAAATATCGAGGGCCGAGGGCCAACAAAAGTCGAAGTCATGACCTTTACAATGTTGGATGCCGAAGGCGAAGTGGTGGCAACGGCAACAAACTATCCCGTGCAGCTGGCCTATGCGGCAACCATTCATAAGGCTCAGGGGCTAACCTTGGAAAAAGTTTTGGTCGATTTGAAGGGACTGTGGGAGCCTGGTCAGGCTTACGTTGCACTCAGCCGAGTGCGAGAGCCTTCGGGTTTATTGATCAAAGANTGGACTCCGCAAAGTATCATTGCCGATAAGTCGGTTCTTCGATTTTACGAATCGATGGATGCTGGTTACGAGATCATTGAAGATGGACTATGGTAAAACCAATAGGGTCCCTGAGCATTTATATCTTCCTGAATCTGATCCTAAAAATTCATTTTTAAATCAAAGCCATTCGGATCTAAAAGTCTTTGTGGGTGGGCCGGTGTGGGCGGACCCGAAATGGAAGGGAAGTCTGTATCCTCCGAACACCACCTCGGGCGAGTTTTTGAAAGTCTATGGGGAAAAACTAAATACGGTAGAGGTCAATTCGACCTACTACAATCGAATTGCTGAATCGACGATTAAATCCTGGTGTGCCAAGGTTCCAAAGGATTTTAAGTTCTTCGTTAAATGGCCGAAGGAAATTTCGCATGAACGACAGCTGCTTCGTTGTGAGGCTTTGGCTTTGGAGTTTCTGTCGGATCTGGATCATTTTGGTGAAAACTTAGGGGTCAGTTTTTTACAAATGCCGCCGGGCTTTGGAGAAGGCTATAAGACACGGCTATTTAGCTTAATAGAACTGATCCGTGAAAAAGATCATCGGCCCTTTGCGGTCGAGCTTCGACACCCTAGTTGGCTTGATCAAGGTGGACATTTAAAGCCCGAGGTCTTTGACTTTTTTAAGGCCTTTCAAATTTCTGCGGTAACGATAGATACTTTGGGGGCTAGGGATGTCCTACATACCAGTGTTCCATCTGGTCCTGTTGTGGTGCGATTTCTTGGGCATGGGGATAAAGCCGTGGATGATGTGCGTATCGCGCAGTGGGCGGAGCGCCTTGAACAGTGGGTGCAGCAAGGGGCGCGCGAAGTCTTTTTTTATGGGCATTTGACGGATAACACAGACGCGCCAAAGCTGGTGGTTGAGTTGATTAAGCAGTTTAAATCGCGCTTTGCCACAGACTTATCCCCATTGCAGCTCTACCAACCTGACCAGCTAAAACTGTTTTAGATTATTTAGATATTATGACGCGTTTCCCGGTCGCGATGGTGACTTCCAGCAGGACGTCCAGCTCCGAGTCAATGACATAGAGGCGGCCAGGATAGTCCTAAACCCTTGGCTTGAAGTTTTTCCAGCAACACTGAAATAAATAGACTTGAAGCTTTATGGTTGTTCAACCAAAAACTAAGTGTTACACAGTATTTGTAGACCAACAGATGGTATATCGCTTGCTAATACCTCTCTGCAAAAGTCTTTTAGGGTAACGAGGTGGTTATGAGCAGAACTGTTTTCACGCTATTGCTAAGTCTTGGGTGGATTTTTCATGCATCGATGGGCTTCGCCGAAATCACCCGATTTCCCGATCAAGTAAAGTTTCTCCCGCAGGGTGTGGTTGAATTTGTAGAAAGTTTACATCAAGGCCCCTCTGAACATCTGGATAAGTCGTCACAGCGACCCAGTGCCACTGGCACCACTTTGGATTCTGAGTACTTACCGCAAAAGCGCCCTGAATTTAACCTGGGTTACTACTTACTGCCACTAAGCCGAATGCAGCTTGAAGAGGCCTCGTCGCTGTCACCGGATGTGCGCGATCAATTGATCGTCAACCAAGGCGGGACACGGTTGGTGCGACTGTTCGTTCACCCCAGCAGTGAAGAGTACTACAAGTTTCTATCTGAAGAGGGCCACCAGTTTGTGTCTCCAGAGGATTCTGAATTTCGTGCGACGGTGACGACATCGCATCGATCACTCGTTGTCTGGAATCATCGATCACAAAGTACGCCCTTTGTGGCAAAAACCAGCTTGAACCGCGAGTCATCGGGTGAGAACCGAGTCCTTGCTCCTTCAGAGGTCGTTCGAAGTGTGGCAAATCAAAAGGCCTTGGATATCATTGGCCGTGATTATGTCGAAGACGCCGGGCTTGATTACTTTCCTGAAACCGCTGGGTTCAATTTCGATGATTCCTGGCAGTCGCCTCATAAAGTATTGGGCGGGCAAATCATTCGTGAAATTCCCAAAGGACTTATAGACGGTACGGAACGTTGGATTCCTTTCGGTGTTTTGATGAGCGATGGCTATCAACCGCGATTGTTGCTGAAGGTGATCCAGGCTTCAGGTTTATCAGCCTTTGAATTCATGAAGAAATATTTCGTCGAAGACTTTATGGATTCCTATCAAGCGATGGCACATGAAAAAGGATTCAACTTAACGACCCACAGTCAAAACATGGGGATCATCACGGATGGTAAGTACCAGATGCTTCCAGATCGAAAGTTCTTTTTTCAAGATTTTGGAGGTATTCGTCCGAATATGATTCGAATGCTGAAAGAAGGCGGTGGACAGGCTGAGGCCTATATTCGCCCTGGAATGGCGGATCTATTCCGCTTTCACAAAGGCGTCGAAGAGGTCCATGATACGAACTACACCGTTCAATATAAAGAATGGGTTTTTCGTTTAATGATGCTTGAAGGCTTAAAGGAAATGAATCCAGGATTAAGCCGTGAACAGCAAGCAGAGCTCTTCAATCTGTTAGGAATGGAAATGCAGGATCATTTGGCGAAGTACTATGCGGTGCCCAATGCCAATACAGATTCAACGCATTCGACTTCATCAGGGGTCAGTAGCACCTTGATGTCTAGCCTTTGGATCGGACACTTTCTTGATCGCCGAAGCGCCGATCGAATCAGTTATCTTTACGAGGGTAGCTCGACGGTTTCAGGCTCCAATGGGCAAGCTTGGCGGGACATGAAGGACAAGTATGGCGAAAGGACGTCGTTTACCAGCAGCTATTCCAAAGATTCGATGAGTTTTGCGACGGACAAAGCGATCTATCATACTCGGTCCGGGCGTATTGTGAGTTTGTACGTGTTTACCTTTGAGGAACGGGAACTGTACGCCAAGTTAGGGGCTGATCGGATCGAAGAGTTCTTCCAGCAAGCCGTCCAACTTCGCGAACAGGCCGAACAGGAAAAGCGTCGTCAGAATTTGCTGACGTCCTTGGATGGCCCAGCATCGGTGGCACTGGGAAAGTCCTTACTCACTGATCAAAAAGAACTTCTTGAAGAGCTTAAAAATGCAAAACGCCTCAGCGAGGCTCAGCAAGCGGTGGTCGATGATGCGATTTTTATGTATTGGGTTGGGGAATATATGACCCGTGGTGCGCGGGCGAACGAAAACAAGCTGCGGGATCTTGTCTTTGGACGTTTTAATGACGCCAATGGGGAGGACGCTCGTTTGACTGTCCTTGAGCGCTTTACTAAGGCCTACTACCCATCAGGTCTTTCAAAAGATCGATGGGGAACAGCGGCCCTGGATTATAATAAAATGATGAAAGAGGCCTTTGATACCTTGGATGATCCGAGGAAGTATGAGGTCGTTTCGACCAGCCGTAGACTGCTTAAAAACTTTGTGCGAAACAAGCAGGAAAGCAGTTGGGGGCGACAACGGGAATCTGATGCGCAAGCAGCCATCGTAATGGTGGCGTCTTTAATGGCTCATGATCAGGTCGTGCCAGAAATGATCACGTTTTTAAATGAAAGTGACATAGGTTGGACGACCTCGGCATCAGCCATCACAAAGGGTGCTTTTGACGTAGCAAATCGCTTGCCTTACTTAGAGGGCGCCGAACTGCTTCAGCAGACGGTCTTTAAGCCGCTGCTAAATTTCGTCGTTTCTGAATCGAATTTCGGACGCTCTAGAAACGGAGATGCCGCGAGCAATATCAAAGCGATGTATCCCTATGTGACTAGGGATTGGCTAAAAGCCAATCCCGACTATGCAAAAGCGGCCGAAATGTATCGTATCGATGTTACAAGTGTGCCGGATGTCAGTTATCAGTGCGTACAAGCTTTTAGGTAAAACCAATTAGGCAAGTCGGCTGCCGTTCGGGATGGGTTTGTCAGGGCTAGCTAGAATCACCCCGCCGTTTTCTGTCAGGAAGCCGGTCACTAAAATTTCTGATGTGATCGGTCCGATTTGTTTCGGCGGGAAATTGCAAACGCACAAAACCTGTTTTCCAGGAAGTTCGTCCAATTCATAGTGCTTCGTAATCTGAGCACTCGACTTTTTGACACCAAGCTGCTCACCAAGGTCCACCCACAATTTATAGGCCGGTCGCCGGGCTTCAGGGAAAGCTTCAGCCTTCACAATGGTGCCAACGCGCATATCTATTTTTTGAAAATCATCCCAACTAATTTCGCTCATTAAAAGGCCTGAATCTGATGGTAAAAGGGTTTAAAGATGGGCTCTTGGTGTTGTGAGTAGTCGACGAGTTGTTTGGCTAATAGAAACGCGGTCCCCATTCCATGGCCGGAAAAGCCGGCCATAAAGTAGCCGCTCATGTCTTTATCAATGGGGCCGGCTCCGGGTAGTCCGTCTTGGGTGAAGCCCATAATTCCGCTCCACCGGCGTTGAACAACTGGGTGCCAATCTAAGGCGCCGACAACAAAGTTTTGGATGTTTTGTTGAATTCCGTTGTGAATGCGGTGGCGAAAACCAACTTCACTGTCGGGATCGAGCTGGCGAAATCCACCAGCGACAAAAGTCCCTTTGGCGGTTTGTCTTAGGTAGGCCATCTCATCACAGCTGTATAGGTTCGCATCCAGTCGCCTGGGGATGGCGTCTGTTTCAAGCATTTGGGCTCGGGTTGGAATCAGGTGAAAAGCTTCGGCGGGAAGTAGTTTTGGTAAGAAGGCATTTGTGCAAAGATACAATCGGTGACTTTTGTAAATGCCATCGTTGGTTTCGAGGGTCCACTGCTTCGATGATTTTTCGATGCTAAGCACTTCTCGCTTGTGCAGCGGAGTGGCCGAGCGACGAAAGATATGTTCAATCAAAGGCACGGGATCGACGCTTCCATCTCCGGAGTATAAAAAACCGCCAGCAAACCCGTGGAGATCAAAACGGCTGGTGAGTTCATCTTGATCGATGGCTTGAACACGAAGGTGATGGTCCTGCAACAGCTGTGCTGCGACAGCGAGGTTGTTTAAGGTCGACTCTTTTTTGGCCAGACTGAGGCTTCCACTTCGACGGTAATTTAGATGGGTGATTTGTTTTAAAAAATGGGTGGCAAGCAATCCGTGGTTTAAGCTCCGGTACTGCCAAATATCATAGGCTTGATCGGCGCCGAATCGATCCATTAGTTTTTTTAAATGAGCCAAGGATCCGTTGGTAACAAAGCCGGCGTTCTGTCCGCTGGCTTCGGCAGCGACGCCGAGCCGATCGATCAATAGAGTTTTTTGTTCCGGGTGCGTTTGGCGTAACCAATAGGCAACGGAACAGCCAGACAACCCGGCACCAATAATGATGTTATCAAACACTTCGCTCATGTGGTGTACCTCATTTGAAGGTCAATAGTAGTTCGATTGCCGTGCATCGACAAGGTGGAGGGCCACAGCGAGGGCAGACATAGTTTATCTGACTCCAAAATTGAGCGATCTCGCCTTGGGGCTTAAAACCGAGTCGTGTGAGGTAGCCCATAGAGGGCTTTGGGCTTTCTTTCCAGCTGTGGGTTAAAACGCCTTTTGCGCCAAGGGATTTCAGAACGGCCAGGGACTGTTGGCTAAGCTGAGTGGCCAGGCCTTGACCGCGGTGGCTNTNAGCCACGTAACACGACTTGAAGTAAGCGACCTGATCAAGCTGGGTTGTGAGGGGGCTTTGGCCTGTCGGCAAATTGTCGAGCAGGTGATCCGGAGAGATGGTTAGTCGCAGTCCAACGACCTGGTTTTTGTCAGAGGCGAAATAGGACAGGCTCTGGCCCTGCCATTGGCTTTGGCGAATCAGCGGTTGCAAATGCTTTTCCTTGAAATAGCCTTGGCCAATTTCAGCGTCAGTAAATTGTAAAAAGCCATCGATGGGAATCTGTTGGAGTGGGCTTAGGTTAACCATAAATTTTCTACTAATTTCAATATGTTATGGCGATTCGCCAGAAGTAGCGACGTCTTTACTTTCGCCGCTAAACGTGTAAAGTAGCCTTTTTACTATGGAGGCCCCCTATGCAGACGTCAATGGCGCCAGAAAGCCGAGTCGAAATTCTAGGTGAAGAAATTCTTCGTAACGCCCACAATCCGGTTGGATTAGATGGAATGGAGTTTTTAGAGTTCGCCAGTCCTGATCCTGAAGAGCTTGAGCGCTTGTTTTACCGCTTGGGTTTTCGCATCGTCGGTAAGCACCGTCGTAAAAACGTCTTTTTGTTTCGGCAAGGGCGAGNGAATTTTATTTTAAACAAAGAGCCGGGTTCTTTTTCTGAAAAGTTCTTTCAGCAGCACGGCCCATCGATTTGTGCTCAAGGGTTTCGGGTTAAAGATTCGGACAAAGCCTATGCGACCGTTCTAGAAAGTGGCGCAAAAGATTGCAACGATGAGCAAAGCCATAGTTTTCCAACCGTCTTTGGTATCGGAAATTCGGCCGTTTACTTTGTTGATAAATACGAGGGGCCGAAGACTCATTTCGATGATGATTTTGAGTATTTTGAAAGTCAGCCTGAGGCCAAAGGTTTTGGGATGGAAGTGATTGATCACATGACGAACAATGTTCCTAGCGGCAAGATGCAGGAATGGTGTGATTACTATAAGAATATCTATAACTTTCGCGAAGTTCGCTACTTTAGCATTCGAGGTGAAAAGACCGGACTTGAATCTAAAGTTATGCGTTCGCCGTGCAATAAAATTACCATCCCCATCAACGAGCCCAGTGATCAGAAGTCACAAATTCAAGAGTACTTGGATGAATACCATGGTGAAGGCATTCAGCACGTGGCTTTGTTGACGAATGATATCGTGTCCACAGTTCGTGACCTTCGACGCCAAGGGATTGAATTTTTAGATGTTCCGGATTCTTACTACGATGTGATTGAAGACCGCATTCCACAGTTAGAAGAAAATCTAGACGATCTTCGTGAATTGAAGATTTTGGTGGACGGTGATGAAGAAGGTTATCTGCTTCAGATTTTCACTAAAAACCTGATTGGCCCGATCTTTTTTGAAATTATCGAGCGTAAAAATCATAGTGGTTTTGGTGAAGGAAACTTTCAGGCCCTGTTTGATGCCATTGAGCGTGATCAGGCTGCGCGTGGCGTTCTGTAATGCACCACTTTTGGCAGGGAAAGCCGACTCGGCAGGCGCATAAAGGGATTCCACAGGGGCATTTTGAGGAAGAACAGGGACATCTTGGTTTTTTTGGGCCGGTGTCTCATTTGATCCGATCCAAGCCAAGTACGCGTTGGAAGTCCATCGAAGGTCCCTTGGGACCTCATCTTTATGATTTTGTGAAGCTGAGTCCGGCACCAGGCTGGAAGCGTCTNTTTTATAACAACGATATTACGATTTCCTATGCTCACTATGAAAAAAGCTCTGGGCCAGAGTTAACCAGCTTTCGTAACGCCGATGGTGACACTTTGATGTTTTGCCATAAGGGTCATGGTCGCATCTTAAGTGAGTATGGCCAGTTAGCTTTCCGACCCGGGCATTACTTGATTCTTCCAAAGGGCCTGGGTTTTACGGTGTTTGCCGACGAGGCTTGCGAATTTTTTGTGGTCGAAAACCTAACAAGCCATTTTCATGAGCCGGACCGGGGGATCGCTGGGCGTAATGCTTTGTATGATGATCAGGCGATCGGTAAGCCGGATTTAGATCAGCAGATGGAGTTTTTGAAACAGCACCATCTGAAGGTCAACCGCATTGATGTGAAGCGACTGAATGAATCGACTGTCTTTTCCTATGAGGATTGTATCTACCAGGACATCATTGGGTGGAAAGGGGATCTTTATCCGATCAGCCTTCATATGGATCATATTATGCCTTTGATGAGTCATCGTTCTCATTTGCCTCCAAGTGCTCATACGACCTTTGTTGCTAGAAATTTTGTCGTTTGCTCGTTTTTGCCGCGACCACTTGAAGAAGATGACGATGCTTTGAAGGTGCCGTTTTATCATCAGAACATTGATTACGATGAAGTCTTGTTTTACCACGACGGTGATTTTTTCTCGCGTGACAACCTTCATGCTGGGATGGCGACTCTTCACCCTGCAGGGTTTCCGCATGGTCCGCACCCTAAAGCCATCGAGAAAGTGAAGGACAAGAAGCGAACGGATGAGTCGGCTGTTATGATCGATACCCGTTGGCCATTAAAGGTTGATACGGCGGCCTTGCAAGTTGAAGTTCAGGACTACTGGAAATCGTGGCAAAAGTAACAGCTGAAGAAGCCATGTCCATGGCAATCGAAGAAGGCTTTCGCGGTTTGGGATTTGTTTCACCAAACCCGGCCGTGGGATGCGCGATTTTGTCAGCCGAGGACGAGCTCATTGGTCTGGGCTATCATAAAAAATATGGCGAAGCGCATGCAGAAGTAAACGCGTTGAATTCGGTGACAGAGGCCTCAAAACTAAAGGGGGCCAAAGTTTTCGTGTCACTGGAGCCCTGTGCGCATGAGGGTAAAACGCCATCTTGCGCGAAGGCTTTGGCGAAGCTTCCGATTGCCGAAGTTCACTATGCCCTGGAAGATCCTAATCCACTGGTGGCTGGAAAAGGCTTAGAAATTCTTCGGCAGGCGGGGATCAGGGTCATCCACAACCAGGCTGATAACCATCGGGCCGAAGCTTTGGCCGAGGTATTTTTCACGAACATGAAGCAAAATCGATGCTTTTTGGCATTGAAGGTTGCGACCAGTTTGGATGGGCAAATGGCTCTTGAGAACGGTCAAAGCCAATGGATCACAGGTGAAAAAGCTCGCGCGGCGGTGCAGGTTCTTCGTGGGCACTATGATGCGGTTATGGTTGGGGTGGATACCTTTTTAACGGATAACCCCAGGTTGGACTCGCGTGCGGAATCTTTTTCCAGCAAAACCAATTATGCCATTGTCATTGATCGAACGGGGCGGGGGTTGGCTAGCCTTCAGGCGTCTAATTTGCTCAAGCCACGGCCCTCTGAAAAGGTGATTTGGGTGACGGACTCGCCTGAAGTCTCTCGGTTTCAGGTGTCAGCATTGACGGGGTGTTTCGATCCGGATGGAAAGCTATTGTTACAGAAGCTGACAGAAGCTTTGTATCAACATCATAAGATTAGCAGTGTCATGGTTGAGGGTGGTCGAAAGTTGTTTGCCGCGATGATGACCTCGGATCTATGTGACCGAGTTTACCTGTTTCAATCTAATAAGATCATTGGCCGTGGACGGCAGTGGAGTAGTGAGATTGAAGTTTCTAACCTGGACCAATCTTTTAAGTTGAGTGGTGTGGATCGAGTCGAGTTGGGTGATGACCAGCTGATTACCGGTCGGCTTCGTGTTTCGACCTGAGACAAGTTCAAAAAATTCCGAATCATATCTAGAATTGGCAACAGTTCGTTCAACTTCCAAGGCGAGCAGCCCGATAAAAGTCTAGTTGGATTAGTATAGACTAAGGCTGTTTTTTTATGGATGTGATCATGTCGAGCTTCGAAAGCTTGCAAATTCTGTTGGGTGAAAAATTTAACAACTTAGTGAAGTTGTTAAAGCTGGAAGAGAGCCTGGATCGAGATTTCGATGCTTCAAATTGTATTGGAGTTTGTGAAAACCGCCAGGCATCAGAGCTACTTAGCATGGCTCAGGCGAACTCGCTGTACAATGTTGTTCAGACGGATAACCAGGTGTACGAGCGAGAGGTTAAGGTGGCTGGGCTGATGAAGCAGAACCCGCAGCTGTTTTTTACCAATCCGGTTTCATCGGTTTTTAGCCCGGAAAACCCGTCTCTGGACCAAGATCAAGTCTTCGAAAAGGTTCGATTTAAATTCAACCGGTCGGACCAAAAAGCTGAGGCACTTGAGCGCATTGAGTCAGAGCTAAGAAAATGGACGAAGTCCGAATCTACCATAAATGACGCGCGCCTAGTTGCCGATGAGTTATTTACGAATGCGGTCTTCAACGCCCCCTTTGTCGATGCGGATAACTCAAGTTCTGGGGCTTCAAGAAATCTAGCTCTTGTTGAAATGGAAGAGGGGCACCAGGGTGAACTTTTTCTGGGGACAGATGGGCAGTATTTTGTGATTGGTTGTTCAGATCCCTATGGGAAGTTGAACGTGAAAAAACTGATCGAACGCGTTCAAGGTTGTTATTTAAAGGGCCTGGCAGAATCCATGAACATGGGTGAAGGCGGGGCTGGTATTGGATGTTTTATGTGTTTTCAGGCAAGTACAAGTTATTTTGCGGCTGTGACTCCGGGGAATGAGACCCTGGTGCTTTGTATGATGCCTTTGAAAATGAGCCAGCGAAAAAAAGAACAGCAGCCGAAGAATTTTCATTTTATGGAATTTAAAAACAAAGATCAGAAGTAACGGGAGTCTAAGTAAATGGGAGCATTCAACATAGATAAAAAACAAGAAGGGGATTCCGTCGTTATGCAATTCGAAGGGATCTTAGATGAAGCCGCGTCCTTTGGAGGCGTCGAGTTGTCCGGCGGGAATAAATACGTTTTTGATCTCGAGAAGGTATCGGCGATCAACTCGTGTGGAATCCGTGAGTGGGTCAACTGGTTGAAAACGGGCGAATCGGCTCAGGAAATTGTCTACAAGAACTGCCCTAAAATCATCGTTGATCAAATCAATATGGTGGCCGGGTTTTTACCTAATAACGGCAAAGTGGAATCATTCTACGTGCCTTATTACTGCGATGAAACAGGCGCAGAAAAAATGATTCTTTTTAAGCATGGTGCCGAGTTAAAAGAGGGTGAAGTTAATCCTCCGGACGGTATCAAAGATGATGAAACGGGTGATGAAATGGAAATGGACGTCATCGAAGCGAAGTACTTTAAGTTTATTAAAAAGTAGATCTATGGTTGATTACAGCATCTTTGACTCTTTACTAGATTCCGTCTTCGTTATTAATAGCGAACGCGAGATTGTCTATTGTAACGAGGCAGGGGCGTCTTTGGCTGAATCGTCGGTCCGGCGTTTAACACGCGGGAAGAAAATTTTTGAGGTCTTTGAGTTCTCGGATCAAAAACTTTTTTTGATGCCGGATGGTGAGTGGGGCCGTGATGAGGCGACCCCCTACACCGAAATTGCCTTTAAATTACTAGCATCAGGCAACAAAGGCCGCCTTCAGTTGGCCATCCAGCCTTTTAAGGGCGAGGGTGGTAAAACCTATTGGGTGGTTATCAACCGGGATGTCACTCTTGAGGAACAACTGCATTCGAAGTACCAGCAACAGTTGGCTGAGCAGGAAAAGCTGATTGCTGAACTTCGTGAAGCTCGATCCGAGCTAGAAAAGTATTCGAAGAATTTGGAAAAGATGGTTGCCGAGCGGACCGCCGAGTTGAACCAGGCAAACACGATGCTACAAGCTATTATGAATAGCTTGGGCCAGGGTTTTGTGGTGTTGAATCAAGACGGGCGTTGTGGAGATATATACACCCGTGCCTGTCTAGAGATATTCGGTCAGGCTCCGGAAGGGGTGCATTTATCGGAGCTTTTAAAAGATGACGAGGACTCTGAAAAATCAACGAAGATGTGGATTGATGCGGTGTTTGGAGAAACCCTACCTTTTGAAAGCTTAGTTGAGCTTGCGCCGTCTTATCGAAATGCTCCAGGGCAGCAAATTGTCTTAGACTACTATCCGATTCTTGATGAGCAGCAAAAGCTAACAAATGTTGTGATGGTGGCGACCGATAAAACCGCTGAGTTTCAGGCAAAGCTTTTGTTAGAAAAAGAACGCGAACAAGTGAAGATGATTCTAAATGTGATTCGCGCGAAGGAACAATTTCAGCGGTTTATGGTGAGCGCGCAATCTCAGATAAAAAAAATGATCGAAAAAAGCAACCGAGGTCACAGTTTGGACACCGACGAGATGTTTCGCCTACTGCATACTCTTGAGGGAGAGTCCGGGGCTTTTTCGGTTCATGGGCTTCGCCTGTCGGCTCGTGAAGCTCAGGAAAAGCTCGAGCCTTTGCGGAGCGATAAAAGTAGTGTCAGTAGTCAGATTCTTATGGATTTTCGAGCCTCTATTCGTGCTCTTCAGTCGAGTTTTGATCAGATAAAAGAAGACAACAGTGAACTGTTTTCGGCCTTGGATATTTCTGCTGACCAGACCTCGGAGCGTTCCACAAGTGACAGCCATATCGAGTTTTATCGAAAGCTGGCCAGCTCGGGCGTTCCGGCAGAAATGATCGAACTTTTTGAGTACGAGTTTTTACGTCGAGCGCCGACATCCTATATCAAGCATTTCAGCGAAGTCTGTCAGTTGATAGCTGGCAAACAAGGCAAGAAGGTCGAATTTATCGAGTCGATCGACCCTCGATTGCGAATGCATATCGCGGCCTATGAAGACCTATTTTCCGTCATGGTTCATGCGTTTAGAAACGCGATGGATCACGGTCTAGAGCTTCCGGAGGAGCGAAAAGCGGCCGGTAAAAATGAATCAGGAGTGGTTCGGGTGGCGATGAGCTGGACGAATGAAAATCACATTCGTATTACGGTCGAAGATGATGGCCGAGGCATAAGTCCAGAACTTGTTCGCCAGAAAGTGGCCGAAAAAGGTTTAAAGTTTAATGTTGATGTGAGCGATGACCAGCTGATGCAGGCGATATTCCTACCTGGTTTTAGCAGCCGGGACGAAGCCGGAGAGTTTTCGGGCCGCGGTGTTGGGATGGATGCCATCAAAGATGAGGTCACCAATTTGGGTGGGCGAGTCTATGTGGAATCACGAGTTGGAAAAGGGACGAGATTGATTATTGATGTTCCAGATGTCACACTTGAAGAGGTTCAAACTCCACTTGCTGCCTAGGTAGAGGTTTTCAGCTATGTTTCCGCAAGACACTCATATCCTTGTCGTCGATGACTCCGCTAACATTCGTCGCTTGATCGTCGATCACCTTCAAAAACTTGGTTTTAAGTCGGTTGTGCAAGCCGAAGACGCGAACGACGCTATCAGTAAGGTGAATACTCAACAGGATAAGGGAAATCCTTTTACCTTGATTCTTTCCGATCTGAATATGCCCGGGCCAAGCGGCATCGATTTCTTAAAGCATGTCCGCGGTGTTCCGGCCTATAAAGAGCTGCCATTCTTGCTGATCACAACAGAAAGTGAAAAAGGGGCTGTGCTTGAGGCTGCAATGAACGGTGTTAGTAGCTATGTCGTAAAGCCGTTCACCATCGAGACTCTGACCAAAAAGCTGGGTGAGGCCTGGAGAAAACACAACGGTTAGATTGCCAGACAAAAGCCCAGTCCTAACGCGTTGTTTTTTCAGCACTTTTTTGGCGCAAATCGTCTTCAGTTCTAAGATTTATATGCCTTTTTGCCGATAACTACTTCGATGAAGAAGGAAGAAATCAACATTTTGATTGTCGATGACGATGCCTCGGTCCGCGCGGCTTTGGCTAAGGCTGTGCAACGACATGGGTTTAAAGCCACAGAGGCGACCCGTGGAGATGAGGCGCTTAAAATGGTGCGGATTAAGGCTGCACAGGCAGCCATCATTGATTGTATGTTGCCGGGAATAAACGGCGTAGATTTAGTGGGTCAGCTTCGTAAAGCTGGGCTAAACAAGGCGCCCGTGATTATGACCAGTGGTGTATTTCGCGATAAGGGTTTTGCGGCCGACGCCATTAAAAAAACCAAAGCGAAAACCTTCCTACAGAAACCGATCAATTTAAAAGACCTTATTGAAGAACTTGATAACGCGTTGGTTGAGCTGATTGATGAGCCCAAGCTACCGCTTCATGCTCTAATGTCTCGGCCTTTTGCTTCAGAGCGAGAACGTAAAAAAGCCGTCGATCAGGTCGAAGAAATTTCCGGTTACGATTTACCTTTTATCATGTCGATCTTTATGGATTCAAAAGCCAGTGGGCACCTGAATCTGTTTTCCGATACAGGTGAAATTTACGGGATCTCTTTTAAAGAGGGCTGTATTACAAAAGTGGATAGCGGTGAAACTCGTCGCTTTATCTTGGACTTGGTTGTGAACCGTAACTACGTGGCGGATGAAGACTTAACTGCCGCTCCTGACGAGATTCGACGTGGAGATGTTTTACATAACCTTGTCGATAACTCCATGGTGAGTCCACATGTTGTTCCAGTGATTCTTAGTGAGCAGATGGTCAAGGAAATCTACGAGATGGTTAGTAGTCAAACACTGCAGATGAACTTTGTACCTGATGATTCCGTCGACGAGCCGGCGACGGTTGATGTGGGTCTGTTGACTCAGGTTTTTCATGATTTGATTGATAAAACCATTCCCTTGCCATGGCTGCACGAATTCTATGAGCCGTGGAACGATCACCCCATTCGCTTGGGTCCACAGTTTCGAGAATCTCATGAAATTCTGAAGATGCCGTTGGCAAACAAACTTCCTGGGCTTGTCGAGTTACTGAAAGAAGAGCCAACGGTCCTTGAGGTGCTAGAAAAGTCGGGGCTGGAATCTGACTGCTTCTACCGTATTTTGCATTTGTTAGCGATCCGTCGATTGATCGTATTTGATGAAAGCAAGCGGTCTTTGGGTTCAGGGGCTCACCTAGAGCGCTTGAAGTCGATTTACGAACAAATCAAAGAGAAGAACTCGTTTGAAGTCATGCATTTCTTTGGGGCGAAAAAGACGCCATCGGCAGCGGAAGTAGAAAAGATCTACAAAGAGTTTGCTAAGGCGAATCACCCCGATAAGCTTGCTTCATCAACATCTGCAGAACTGAAAGACATCGCTCATAAGGTGTTTTCGATCGTCACAGAAGCGCACGGAAACCTGACCGATGAAGGACGTCGTGCTCAGTACGAAAACAAAATCAAAAGTGCTGAGGCCGAAAGTCAGCTTCGGGCCGAGTCCTTGTTTTTCAAAGGCAAAGAGCTTCTTGAAAAAGGAAAGACCATGGAGGCCTTGCAGCTGCTAGAAGAGTCTTCAGAGAAGCACCCGAGTGTGGAGACAGACCTCTACTTGATATGGGCAAAAATGAAAATGGCTGGAACAACACAAGTCGATCCAGCGATTATCAGTAAGGCCAATCAGGTGTTTGAAAACTACCCTACAAGTCAGCGCCGGACAGCTCCGTTTCAGTTTGTTCAGGGGCTTTACCACCGTGCTACTGGGGAGATCGAGGCGGCTCACGCGGCATTTGAAAAGGCTTTATCTTTTGATGAACGCTTTATTGCCGCTCGTCGTGAGATGGTCGCCCTGGGTGAAGTCGGCGGCGGAGGCACCAAGCCGAACATCCTTAGAGACGACTTGGGTACGGTCATTANTTTCTATCTAAATAAAAAATCGTCGTAAGACTATTCGGAAAGCTTACGAACGGTCTGGGCCAAAGCCGAAACAAAGGTTTTGGCTTCTTTTTGGGTGGGTACGGCTCGAAAAATCATGGATTTCAAAGTGAGGTGGGCGTTGACCTTCTTAGAATCTAGGTCAAATCCCGTGACCTTCAGCCATTGATGTAACCAATGATCGATTTCTTGGCTTAAAGACTCGGTATTATCGCTGTTCTCAGGTAAGCCTTCTGCTAAAGGGGGCGGTGCTACCTGATCAACTAATATATAAAGAGACAACAGCACGGCCTGTGCGAGGTTTAGACTTTTGAACTCACCGAAGGTCGGCAGATAACAGCAGCGGTGGCACCATTCTACATCACTAAGGCTGAGGCCATCGTCTTCGGGACCAAATACAAGATCGATTCCCTGACCCGAACCTTCTGATTTTAGAGTGTCTTTTAGCGGCTCTAGCTTTCGGCGTGTTCCGCCTCGTTTGGTCATGGCCAGGCGAAGGCGTCCATCGTATTTTTCAAGATAGCTTTGCCAAGAGTCGAAGGTTTCTAGGTTTTGTAGCATATCCTGTGCGCCGGCTGCACCTTGTTTGGCCTTCGAGTTAATCTGCGCCTTGGGTTCTATTAATATGAGCTTTTTTGCGCCCATATTGGCCATCGCTCGAGCTGTCATACCTATGTTTGACGCATAGATGGGGCGAACTAGCAGGACATGAAGGTCGATACTCATAAAATGGGGTCGTCCTTAGAGAGGTAGTTTTTAAGATAGTCCGTTACACCGTCCTCAAGGCTCCACTGGGGAGAGCTGAGTCCGTGTGATTGAAGCTTTTCGATATTGGCTTCGGTAAAATACTGGTACTGCTGGCGAATGGACTCAGGGATATCGATCCAATCGATATCTAAAGACTTGTCCACGGCTTTGAAGACGGCTTTCGCCAGGTCAAGCCAGCTTCGTGCTTGGCCATATCCCATATTATAAATGCCACTAGGTGCTTGCGGGTTTTGATAAAGCTCAATCATCCAACGGCAAATGTCTTTAACATAGACAAAGTCTCTTAGTTGCTCGCCGTCTTTATAGTCTTCACGGTGGGATCGAAACAACTTGAGTCGCCCGGTTTCATTAATTTGGTGAAAGGCTTTAAACACTAAGCTGGCCATAGCCTCTTTGAAGTATTCGTTGGGCCCGTAGACATTAAAAAAGCGCAGGCCATACACAGGAGCCGTTAGCTGGTCCATTTGATCTTCTAGCCAGACATCAAACTTCAGTTTCGACCATCCGTACAGGTTTAACGGCTGATAGTCTTTGGAGCTGCCCCGATCATCAAATCCCTTGTTGCCATCTCCGTAGACCGCGGCACTTGAAGCATAGATAAAGGGAATCTTTCGTTTTTGGGCAATTGTGAATAGCTGCTTTGTAAAGTTGGTGTTGACCCGGTCCAGGTAGGCTTCATCGGTTTCTGTGGTCGACGAGCAGGCGCCCATGTGAAAAATCACCTTCAACTGATCGACGTTCTGATCGTTTGAAAGAAACTCGATCAACTGATCGGCATGGATTTCTTTTGCGTATTGCATCTTCGCCATCAGTTCGGGACGCGTCAATTTATTCACCATGTCAGATACGATAAGATCTTTATGCCCAAGGTCATTGAGCTGTCGGGCAAGAACACTACCTATAAAGCCGTTAGAGCCGGTTACAAGAATCATTTCGAGTTTTCCTTATCGACCATCGTCGGGTTGCGCGTCGGATCAATGTTTTGGTCTAGATAACATTTCCTAATTTGCACCGACTTTTATCCATCGACTACCGTTTATATCACACTTCATAGACGAGGGGGATAGATGAAAGGGATTGTAACAATAATAGCGGGGCTATTACTAATGGGGTCTGTCGCGCAGGCAAGCGAGTTTGGTTTTTACACGTTTCCAGACTTTGACAAAGTTATCTACGGTGATGACGACCGTGTCGACTTGTATCAGATTTCAAACCCAAACTGGGTGTCTCGTGCGCGATCAACTGTTGCACTTGTAAAAAATTCGTCTCTTCGCCCTGTTGAGAACGGTTTCACATATCAGCAAAACACGTTGGGTCAGCGAATGGGGCTTTGTGAAAACGAGCGCTTCCGCGAGCAGCCGTCTTTGGCTTTTTGCTCGGGCTTTCTTGTGGCTCCGAACATGATGGTGACTGCTGGTCACTGTATCCAAAACCAAAGCCAGTGTAATGCGACAAGCTTCGTGTTTGATTTCGCCCTTTCTGGACAAGGACGAGTTCCAGCTGGGTTTCCTAGAAAGAATGTCTATCGTTGTAAGCAAGTTCTTGGTCAGCGTTTAGTCGGTACCGGTGAAGACTGGGCGATTGTTGAAATCGATCGTGCCGTTACGGACCGTCGTCCTCTTCCGCTTCGCCGCTCGGGTGTTCCTGAAGTAAATACTCCGCTAGCTGTTGCTGGTCATCCAAGTGGACTTCCGCTGAAAGTGGCCGCGGGTGCTGGTGTCCGATCGGTGAATCGCTCGGGTTATCTTGTCGCAAACCTGGATACCTATGGTGGAAATTCTGGATCGGCTGTATTTAATCTTCGCACGGGTAACGTCGAAGGGATCTTGGTTCGTGGTGAGCGTGATTACCAACGTTCACGTACGGGATGTACTCAGTCAGTTCGTTGCGAGAACAACTCTTGCCGCGGAGAAGATGTGACATTGATCACTCGTGTGTGTGGAATTAACGGTCAGCCTTGTAACTAAGTCTGCCAAGTAAAATTTGAACGTTGGAAAATAGCCTAGGTCAGTCCTGGGCTATTTTTTTGTCTAAATGTCTTCAGAATAGTCTTCTAAAAGAGTCAGCATGGTCTTTACAAGCTTGCTTGATTTACGGCTGACCCGGGTGGTAAGTGGTTTTGGCTTTTCGGTTGGGCGCACAGTCTGATTGTCGACAAAGGCATCAATAATCCCTTGGATGGATTTGTTGTCCATGTCCTTTTTAAGGCTTTCAAGAAGCTCGACGACAATGTTTACAAGACCGTTACCCGTGACGCGATCGGGGCGATTGATGTTTTGCGAACGAAAGCAAATCTGCTTTAGGGCCTCGTTCATGTCTTCGTTCTTGCTAACGAAACCAATGAGCTGTTGGTAGCGAGATTTCAAATTTAAAATACGTTGTTCGACGGTCGCAGACATTTTGTGATCTTGTGCTTCTGAAAAGTCAGACAAAATCGATTCGAAAATGTGTTCGGCAAAAGCCTGGGGTTCTTGATGTTTTGCTTTTTGCAATTCGCTAGGCAGAAGCCGTAGGAATGTACGCATATTAAAGACAGGAGGGCGATTGATTCCGTCTTCGACTTTTCGTGAAGGTCGTTTGACCTTGGCTTTTTCAAGTAAGATAAACTCGTCATAAAAGTCTTGAACCAACTTACGGCGCTTCAGAAGAAGCTGACGCTGTTGTTCGGGATCGAAACCAACTTGATATAAAAAATGTTCGAGTAAAAAGTAGTTATAGTAATTGTCGAACTGCTTCAAGATACGTGTGTCTTGAAATTCTTTTAAGGCTTTTTTGTCGCCAGTTTTTAGAAAGTCGACCAGCTGTTCATAGACCTGAATCGTCAATTTGGCTTTATTTTTTTGTTCATTTAACGTCGTTGAAAAACGTTCGACATCATCATAGCGATACTGATCATGTCGGACCCCGAATTGACGAATGCTGCCGTAGTCAATGATTCCAGCCGATGCAAGAACGTTGTCGCCATCCCAATCTAGCCAGGCAAAGATGTACTCGCGTTCTAGTTGGGCAGCAAACTTAGCAAAGCTATAACAGGTTTCTTCGACCAGCTTATCAAGGGCTTTCTTGTCGTCCGGTTTAAAGTCCCACTCGCCGTTATTGAACTGGCGATCCATCAGAAACTCAGTCGCTTTTTTTAGGTTTTCTTGGTCACCTTGTTTGAGATACAAAAACAAGTGAGCCGGTCTAAACAGGTTCTTTCCGGCTCGAACCCCAATTCCGTAGCCGTCGCCGTTATCAATGATACAAAGGACACGCTCGGTGGTGATTCCATTCCGATGAAAAGTCTCGGCCATTAGGGCCGACGAGTACAATTCGTCAATTTCTGCAAGCCCGCACCCATATCCGAAATCGGTGTTTCCCGTCTGTAAAGGTTGGTCAGCTTCGACCGCGCCAGGGGACAGCGCTGTGACACCGGTCCCTCGGCTGCTGATGTCCCAAACAACCGACTTGTGTTTGATGTATCCGTTCCAGATGCTTCGCCCATCACCCGAGGTTTCGCCACGTTTGTTTTGATGCTGTAGTTGCAAGTAGCGAGTCGCCATATAGGGGTGCTTTTTAATCGAGTCTTCCGGGTATTCAATCCCGTTTCGTTGGTCGTATTCGTTGATGATGCGCAGGTTGAACGTCTCTAAAAGCTTGTCGTGTAGCTTTTTGTTCATTCGATGTGGATGAGACTTTTTGATCAGTCCCATTTCTTTCGCTAAATCATAATTAAAATAGGTGACTTCGCCCTTTTCAAGAACGCGAACTTTATAGGCCATATAGCCACGAGGAACCCATTTTTGCCATGGGTGAAGTCCGTTGATCCGGTCGATTTTTTTATATGCTTGGCTCTCTGCCGAGCCTTTTACTTTTTCTTGTTGCTTTGGCATGCCTACTTTACCGAAATAGTCCTAATCTCAGTATCGACACAAAACCCCCTGGGCTCACGGGGTCCTAGACGCTTACAGGACCTGTTGACGGGACTTTAGGTCGGGTTATTGGGCATTTCTGGTCCTTAGCTAGGACTAAGAAACTCTTCTCCGGGCTGCCATCCGGCTGGGCAAAGTTCTTCCGTTTGCAGGGCACGCAGGATTCGTAGGATCTCGTTGGCGTCGCGCCCAATGCGATTGCTGTGGTGACAGAAGTATTGAATGCTTGATTCGGGATCTATTATATAGGTCGACCGTGTTGCAACCCCTTCGGATTCGATCAAAGTTCCATAGTCTTTTGCGATCTGTTTTTTAAGGTCTCCGACCAGGGGAAAACCAAGTTGTCCCAGATCATCTTTGATCCATCGTTTGTGTGAATGAATAGAGTCCACACTGACGCCAAGGATGTCAGCGTTGTTGTCGGCAAACAGTTGCTTGAGATCTCGAAACTGAAGGATCTCTGTTGGGCAAACGAAGGTAAAATCAAGCGGGTAGAAAAACAAAACCAGCCATCGTCCTTTGAAGTCATCTAGGCTGACGTTTTTCACTTCGTAGCCATCAAAGACAGCGGGGGCTCGGAATATGGGTGCGGGTTGTCCAATGGATAGCATGCGCGGCTCCTTTTTTGGTCACCTCTCGGCGTACATAAGTGTAGAGGATGACTTGGTTTTTGGCTATGGGGAGTGGATCGCTTGTCTCGATTCTGGTCGTTGATGGAGGGGGTCCAAGGGCTTGACGCTGGTCGCAATAAGGGGGAAAACAAGGCCTTATCTTAGCCTTTGGAGGCCGTTTTGAAGATCGTTTCTTGGAATGTTAATGGGATACGTGCCGCCTCTAAAAAGGGATTCACTGAATTTGTTGAGGCTCTGGACCCGGACATTTTGTGTATCCAAGAAACCAAGGCTCACCCGGATCAATTGGACGAGACCCAGCTGCACCCGTCGGGGCGGAAGAGCTATTTTTCTTCGGCTCTTAGAAAGGGCTACTCAGGAACAGCGACCTTTGTGAAAGAAGAACCTTTGGGTGTTTCTCACGGCATAGGAATTCGGAAGTTTGATGATGAAGGTCGTTTTGTGGTGACTCGTCATAAGGACTTTCTGCTTTATAATGTCTATTTTCCGAATGGGTCTAACGGACAAGAACGTCACGACTTCAAGCAAGAGTTCTTGAAGCGTTTTACCAAGCTTTTGAAAAAGCAAATCGATATGGGCGAGCAGATCATTGTGTTGGGTGATTACAACGTCGCTTATCTTGAAATTGATGTGTACGACCCGAAGCGATTATCTAAAGTCAGCGGATTCTTGCCCGAAGAGCGAGAGTGGTTTCAGTCCTTTTTGGACGTGGGCTTCACAGACAGCTTTCGCCACTTTCATCCGGATAAGCCTGAGCAGTTTTCTTGGTGGTCTTACCGTGAAGGGGCACGTCCGATGAATCGAGGGTGGCGGATTGATCATATCTGTGTCACCGAAGGCTTGGTTGATCGATTGCAGTCGGCGCAAATTCTGGCCGAGCAAGGCGGCTCGGATCATTGCCCTGTGTTGATTGAATTAAAGGACTCGTAGGTAGAATGGTATTTTTGCTTCTTTTATTTTGTTTTACTGTTGTTCCCATCGTTGAACTGTACTTGCTGATTCAAGCGGGCTCGATGTTTGGAACCTTAAACACCTTGGCTATCGTTCTTTTTACTGGGGTGTTTGGCGCTTATTTCTCAAAACTTGAAGGCCGTAATATCTTGATGCAGCTTCAGCGGCAGATGAAGCAGTCGGTTTTACCTGCGGACACGATGTTGTCAGGGGCAATGGTGTTTGTCGGTGGTATCTTGTTGATTACGCCAGGGTTTTTGACGGACTTTTTTGGATTGTCCTTGGTGTTTCCTTGGACGCGAGCCATATACCTATCGGCCTTGAAGGTGAAGATTGCCAGAATGATCGAAAAGGGAACGATTCGCGTCTATAACGCCAATCAGGCGGGGCCGGGTTTTGGCCGAGATCCTTTCGGTGCGGATCCGTTTCGTGACGAGCCTCGTGATGTCACTCCTCGGGGCCCTGCGGACGTGATTGATATTTCGACTCGCCAAAAACGTGATGGCGAGTCTGAAAGTCCCAACTAACTGCCAGCGGATAGCCAGCCAGGGGATCACTTAGTTATCGAAAGTCTTTCGACGAAGCGGTGATTTTCGGAAGACGAATCTCAATGGGGAATTCGCGATCGGTTAGCCCTTCTTTAGCTAAGCAGTCTTGAATAAAAGCTGTGATGTCGGCATCGCCGCTGGCTCTTACTGACTCGTCGGCTGCGCTGAAATCTGCATCAAGCACAACTTTTAATTGAATCGCCTTTAGGTAGGTTTCTTCGATCGACTTGGGTCGTTCTTCTGGGTGCAATGGCATTGCGCCGTCAAACAAGGGTGTTTCAGTCCCAGGCACGATGTCGTAGATGCACTGGTAGGTGACGTGGTGAGACACCTTGTTGGTTCCAAAGGCTGTGTACTTGAACATAAACTGTTCAGAGGCGTAGAAAGCAGCCGAAAGCGAAGCTTCCGTTTCAGCTTGTGAGTAGGCCATTGGGGTAAGGGCCAGCATAAGGGTCAGAACGTTCCGTAGAGATCGCATAATAGCTCCTGTTTTGAACTTTTTACTTTCGCCGTTCACACAGTCGTCACTCTGCTGTCGCTTAAGCTTATCTGGTGTTCCGACGGGCTTGGTTTTTCTGTTCTACATTCGTGAACAGCATGTTCTGTGCCATGTTCGAGCGTCAGTTGGTCAGGGGTTGGCTAGCAAGAACACCACATAGCCCACATAAGTGACCAGTAAAGCGAGGCCTGTTGGCCGATGGATTTTGTGCTTTCCAAGTAAAACCAATGGCCATAACAGAATGGTTGAAGCCATCATTATAGGCATATCGACGTTGGCAATACTGGATGAGACTGTCAAAGGAGTCATTGTGGATGTAGCTCCAAGCACGGCCATGGTGTTCATAAGGTTGGAGCCAATCACGTTGGCGACGGCGATGTCTCCTCGGCCGCGGTAGGCAGCCATAGCGGATGTGGCTAATTCGGGAAGGCCAGTACCGACAGAAATAATCGTTACACCAATTATTCGCTCGGATAATCCGGCCAGCTGGCCAAGTGCGATGCCAGCTTCAAGAGCCAGGTTAGCCCCGCCAAGCAAAGCGATCAGTCCCACAAGTAAGTGGCCAAGGTCCCACCAAACAGAGTCTAGGATCTTGATATCTTCGTCTGTTTCATCAGTGTCTTTAATTCTGGAAAAAGAAATGCCGAAAAAGACGATCATAAGGATCAGCATAATAATGCCGTCAAACCGGGACAGTTCGCCATCCATTGCTAGGCCGACGGCGATGGCCGAGCACACCCCAAGGGCAGGGATTTCGAATCCAACCTGCGAGCGGTCCACCACGTTGGGGATGATAATGGCTGAAATACCGATGATGGCCAGCATATTAAAGATGTTTGAGCCAACAACGTTTCCGACAGCGATGTCAGATGTTCCCTTAAGAGCAGCGATAATGCTGGTGACAAGTTCGGGGGCCGATGTTCCAGCAGCAATGACTGTCAGGCCGATGATAGCAGGAGGAATTTTAAATCGAGCCGCGCTGCTGATGGCGGCACGGACTAAAGCCTCACCTCCGACGATGAGAACAGCAAATCCAGCGACTAGTTGTAAGACGTTCATCCACATATTTTTGCCTCGCGATTGTTGAAAACATATACTTGGATGAAGCCAGAGTCTATACGGAGCCTAAGTTGAAGCCTTTGATGTTTACAATTGGTGTTTTGTTTTCACAAACAAGCTATGCACTTTGTGTTTCTGGTTGGAGTGCGAATCTTCGTAAAGGCCCAGGTACGAACTATCCCGTCACATGGAACGTCAGCAAATACACTCCTTTGGTGAAGGTCGGATCTAAGGGCGGGTGGTACGAAGTGCGCGATATGGACGGTGAAAAACATTGGGTTTATCGATCGGTTGTGACCTCTGGATTTAAATGTCTATCGATAAAAACGACTCGAGCCCGACTAAGATCGGGCCCCGGCACCAATTATCCGACAACGTCCTATCAAAACGCGGAAAGATATGACGCCTTCCGACGAGTTGAAAAAAAAGGCAGCTGGTACAAGGTCGAGGGTCCTTTTCTTAAAACATTCTGGGTGCATCGCAGCCAAATTTGGCGTCCGATACGTAGAATCAAACTGAGCTATTAAGTCGAAAAAAAACCTAAAGTTCCGCAACGTTTCCACCGTAAAACGTCCTATGCTCAGCTACTTACAGGCGGGCTGCTTAATAATTAGGCCAAATCTACACCATAGAGCGTTGTTACAGACTGTAATACGACCCATAAGCGCCAGTTAGAATGTGACAGAAATCTTTCCGTGATGAATCATTCAGCAGCAATGTCGGTAAAAGCTGACTTTTGTCGGATAGTTAGCAGTTTTAAGTATTTGTAAGAATATCCCTTGCAACCCGAAATGGTTGATGTCTAAATAGGTCAGTCTTGAAAAAGACAAGGGGTAACTACTTGGGGGGCGCGAATGACACATAATTTGCCTGAAGAGTTAATCAAGCAATGTAAGGACAAGCTTTTGCAAGCAAAGGCCGATGTACTGAACCGTGTTCAATCAGCACGACGGGATATCGCAACCGAAGAGCGTGGTGGTGACGAAGGTGACCAAACCGTTCGAGCTCTTGCTGAAAGTGAATTTCTAAGCATGAACGAACGCTTGCGGAAACAACTTGTAGAAATCGAAATGGCTTTGGCTCGTATCGAAAGTGGGAGCTACGGAATCTGCGAAGAAACCGAAGAGTTTATCGAAAACGATCGTCTATTGGCGATTCCTTGGACGCGTCTAAGTATCGAAGGCGCTGAAATTCGAGAAAGCCTACGTAAGCGTTACGCTCGCTAGGTCTATATGGCTATCCTGGTGGCATGAACGCCGCCGGGTTTGGCTTCCTTTGTGGTCGGTCTTATCTTGTTGCCGGTCTCTACCAAAAAAGTAAAAACTCGCCGGTCGTTTTTTTAAGTAGATGCCCTTGAAGGGTCATTCTGCGTTTCGAGTTGGCGGGACGATCATTCGGTCGAATCTGATGTAGGCACAAGCTGTTGAAGATGTATAANTGTCCAACTTCGTAGNCGACGGTATAGTCGGGCTTTTGCTCTGTCACAGGTCGTCCCTTGGATGTTGCTGGTTCTGCTAAGGTCGACTCAGAGATTTTTTTGTCCCAAAAATTTATTCCACTGCCCTCGGTCAGTTCGACAGGAAGTGTGACTGAGTACAGTTGGCTTGTGTCGGCATCGACTCCGAAGCCGTTCATCACAAACTGGTGTTGTTGCATATCCCAGTGAATCTTACCGCCTTTAGGCATCTTATTGTGGTGATAAATGTGAAAGCCGGGGTAGGCAATATTGTCGGCAAGCTCAACGGGGCTTTGAAGCCTTGATTCTATCTGCTGGCAGAGCCTTTGATAGAGGTCGCCGAAGCTTTCTTTTAGAACNGGNTTGGTGTGTCGTANCACCTTCATGTACAGGTTGACGTAGATATCCAGGTACGTCGATGCGCCAAGGCGATAGAAACTGGGTTCATCCGAATCGTAGGGATAAGGGAGCCATTGGCTTTGAAGGTCTCGAACCTTCTGTGCGACAACAGCACAGTCTTCAAGGCTCAAGAATGGACCGCTTGAGCGCAAGATATGGGCAGGGACATCTGACATACTAAAAGCTACCGCACGATGGTCCACTTGCCGGATTCAAGTCGCCACAGGAGATACATGTATTCGACTTGCTCGTCGTTATCTGAATGCTTGAACTTAAAAACCGGATACCTTTTATCGTCGATCAGTGATGCGACTCGTCCTCTGGCTCGAACTCGAATTTGAGCGCTTTCAAAATCGGGCTCGACAAGTTGCCACTTCGAATCTTGGGCAAACACCTCTTTTTCAAAGTCCAATTTCGCGTCGTAGACGTCGTCTTTGGCTCCATGAATCAGCTTGGGCCATTCGGAGTCCCTTTCTGACGTCATTGCCTTCCAACGCGCAAGGTCCCTTTTTTCTAAGACACTGTGTGCTTCCTTGTAGGCCTCTTTCAGGGANTTTAAAAACAATTCGGGCNGAAACATAATGTCAGAATCGATGATTTTGTTTTCTGGGAAATCATCGGGGATGTCATAGGAAAAATAAGACGCTAAGCCCAGTCCTGGGACAAAGCGTACTGTTCTGACGCCTAAAAAGCGCTTCGAATCTGGACTGTTCTTTTTGTANANAACGATTTGGTCGACCTCTTCTGCGGGNAGCTCCTCGTCTTCAATGACNCGTTGTTCGGCAATTTTTAAAAAGTCCGCCAAAGAAATNGACCAGGTCTCGTAGGACTCNGGNTTAGGGTTNTCGCCTTCTAGGATNGCCTCTTTATTGGGAATGGCTTCAACAGANAAAGTGAGCTTCGTGCTGTCGGCATCTAGTTTGTNGGCATCAGGAATCCAGACGACAAANCTGAGTGTGTTTGGNCCAGGGATCAGNTAGGAGTTCATCAGGTATTTNCCTTNCTGACCTCGGCTCCAGTAAAAATCGGCAGGGTGAATAACGACATCGTTCACTGACGTTTCAAATCCAAGGTTTTCGCCGCCCTGAACGGTTAGATAGTAGTGATACCTGACGCGCTCGGGGCTTTCTGGCCAAAACAAATACACCGCCGNAGCAAGGATAACAGCGAAAACGAGAATGGCTTTTTGCACAAAACGTTTGTTCATCTTAGATTTCATCACGGCCCCCTGTGGCTGTCCTCTGTTGTAGCACATGCTCTTGGTAACTTGCCATCGTTCGATCACAGGCTTGATTTTGTTGCGCAAAAAGTGATCGCATATCCTCAAAAAAACCAGGCATCACCTGAGAAAGCTCGACATCACTGTCAGTCACCGTGACACCCTGTTGCCTGAACTCATCGATAGCCATTGTGCCAAGGTCTCCCAGTGACCGGCNNACGGCTTCTCCAAAGAACTGGAAGGCTCTTTTGACAGATTGCCAGTCAGTTTCGGATCCACTTCTATGCGAGTTTTCGACAAGAAACAACGAATCGGTCGACGATAGCCAGTTTGTCAGAACATAGGTGACGTCGGACTTTGGCTGGAAGAACCAGTTTTCCAAGTGTGGGCGAGAAAGTGTTAGATTAATGTCGCCCCGATCCAATCTGTCTGAGGGGGAAAGGCCTTGCTTGGGGGCAATCGGCTGAAGATTGTACTTAGATAGTAAATCCTGTGTGAACCAAGGGGTCGGATAGTACTCGATGTTTAACGAACTCGATGTCCCGGATGGGAAGGACTGCCAGCGGCCCGTTCCTTCTCCTGTGCTGCAGTAGTAGTGCAAGGAGAGGCCGCCACTGGCAAGGCTGTCGTGAAACGGATTGTTTTCTTCTTGGAGCCAGGCTTCTTTGGCTTCGATGTTCAGGTTTCCTAAAAAGCCTGCTAAAGCGACTTCCGGGGCCAGCGGCAACAAGTTGTTGCCGCTGAGAATTGCAAAATCTAAGTTGGCCGACCTCAGGTCTAAGACGAGGTCTTCAGTGGAGCTGGCAACCCACAAAGGAACAATCTCAATTTTTACATGTTTTGGAAGTCCTGGAACGTCAGAGAGCTGCCACAGGCGGACTTGGCTCAGGGCTGTCGTATAATCAAAGTAAATGCCGACACGAACGGTGAGCTCTTGGTTTTCGGTAAACGAAAGCTCTGGGGCCGGTCTAGATTGAAGGTATTTTGAGAGGCAGGNCCCAAATTGCTCATAACGATCGCCAAGCATGAAGTTGTACACAGAAGCAAACATCTGTCAGGTTTCCTATGTCGGTTTTTGGATCCAAAAATTCTTGGCCCAGTGGCTTACAAAAGCATTGTCATCCATGTTCGCTTTTAGTTTCAAAGTCTCTTTGGCGTGTTGGCCAATTGGAAATCGCAATGGTCCATCGGGGGTGTTCATCGCTTGGATGATTTCTTGTGCGGCTTGATCCGCAGAAATCAATCCACCGACATGTCCTTGGTAGACCTGTTCAGGTGACCTTAGGTTTTGTGTGTATTGTTGGGGNAGGTTGTCTAAATGGTCACGGCTCGATTTTTTGTAGAAGTCGGTTTCTACATAGCCCGGCTCAATAAGCTTGACCTGGATTCCCAGGGGTTTGAGCTCGAAGTAAAGGGACTCGGTATAGCCCTCTAAAGCAAACTTTGAAGCATGGTAGGCCGATCCGTAGGCGCCTGAGACTCGGCCGAATAGGGATGAGACATTGATGATCTGTCCTTGCCCGGCTTGGCGCATCTGAGGAATGACTTTCTGGCAAAGGCAAGCGACTGATAGAAAGTTGACTTGAAGCTGCTGAGTTAGGTCGCTCATGGTGAGGGCCTCGGCNGGNCCGAANACACCATAGCCGGCATTNTTAANCAGGGTTGAAATGGGGCCTGATTTNTTNAGGGCNGCTTCAAGCTGAGCGANNAATTGAGTTGGCTCGGACATATCGAGTGATACCAGCTGAACATCGTTCCAGTGAGCCGGTGGAGTGAAGCTTTCAAGTTGCCTTACGGATCCGACCACTTTTTTTCCGGCTTTGGATAGATGGTCGNCCAAGAAGTAGCCNATTCCCGAGCTCACTCCTGTGACCAGAATCGTATCAGTCATGCTGAGCACCTTGATAGGCCGATCGGCCCATGGCGAAGGAACTTAAAAACACTTCTGAAAAGGAATCCAGTCCTAGTAGTTTTTGAATGTATCCATCAATGCCTCCACCAATATAGCAGCCCGATAGGCCNAGGTGGGTGGCGGCTAAGTAGAGGTTCTGACCTAGGTGACCAGCCTCCATGTAAATAAGGCGAAAGCCCCGGGCTCCGTATTTTTCGACGTTTCGTTGAAAAACGCTGGTTATAAANAACAGCACGGGAGGCAANGANATCATGTCTGANGCTGCCTTTAGGTGTAGTTCGTTATCGTCTGGAAGATCTGCNATTCGGCATATGCAGCCTTCGATGGCAGAGTAATGATAGATTCCAGGCTGTAGGCCTTTTACGTTTCTAATGACAAGATACTGTTCCAGCGAGTAGGCCCCACCAGGAGAGGGGACGGTTCGAGTTCGAACCGGCACGGAAGCCAAGGCGCCGTCATAAACCTTTAGGCCACTGGATAGTCGAAGCACTTCTGAGAGTTCATCAAAATTCAGGCCGCCCTCGGAAAATTCCCGCGTGGAGTGTCGGGAGTTTAAAAGCTCTGGCAGGGGGGCGTTTAAAGGCTTCGGTCTTGTTAAGGAAAGCGCGATGCGCTCTTTCCAGGGGTAGACTTTGTACGAGATTTGTTTTTCGCCTGAGACTTGTTGAGAGTAAATACGGTGAATGCGGTGAAAGTCCGAGTTGTTTCGTCG
>NYZX01000044.1 GCA_002686065.1 Pseudobdellovibrionaceae bacterium
TGTCGAAAGCTGCTAGAAAAAATTGGTGGAAGCATTGAGGTTAAATCTAGTCAGTCAAACGTGACGATATTTTCCGTGAAGATTCCCAAAAGCCTTGGCTCGACCGTCGAGCCACGCCGACTGGAGCGTGCCAGTTGATTAATCGAGTCTTCGCATTAGTTTTTGTCGTATTCTGTATCGCTACCGGTATTCAGACCTACTATCAGCGTAGTCAGATGAACGATATTGAATCTCAGTGGAAGGAATATTTTGCCAGTACGGACCGTGAATATCTTCTGCTAAAACGGTTTAGGGCTGTCATCGGTTATGGTGGCATGATCCATAATTTTAAAAACTTTTTACTTCGTGATGATTCCTCATACCTAATAAAAGCGAAGTCGGATTTTCGAAAAGCCTACGCTTTATTAGACGAATTGCAATCGCTTTGCCTTCCTGAAAACTGCCAAAGAATTCGCCTTGCAAAGGAATCCGTCGAAAAATACGAACAAGCTCTGAAGACGATCGAAGCAAAACAGGGGCAGTTGAGGACAAGGGCCCTGGATGCCTTGGTGCGCATTGATGATGGTCCGGCATTGCAGGCCTTAGAAAAGTACCAAGAATCCTTGCAAGCCTCTCGGCTTCAGCGAATTAGTGCTTTCAGTTCTGAAATTGAATCAACTAAACTGTCCACCACCGTATTTAATAGTCTGTTTATCGCCCTCCTTTTTTTGGTGGT
Organism: Pseudobdellovibrionaceae bacterium; assembly: GCA_002686065.1. Taxonomy (GTDB): domain Bacteria; phylum Bdellovibrionota; class Bdellovibrionia; order Bdellovibrionales; family UBA1609. Next base: position 716 of record NYZX01000044.1, read on the forward strand.
GTATTTTTCTGCCATGCGAGCCAGTCTTTTTATGGGGACCTTGCGCGAACAAAACAAGGTGTTGGGCTTTCTGCAAGAAGAGACCAACGACGGCTGGTGGGATTGGAAGATTCAGGACGACCATCAGTTTATGTCAGACAAGTATTGGCAAACACTGGGTTACGACCCTAAAACGAAAAAGCCGCACCCTTCCGAATGGCAGCGGCTGATTCACCCAGAAGACCTTGAGCTAACCTTGAATAACTTCCATCGTCATGTCGATTCCCGTGGGGAATTTCCATTTACACAAGAGGTCCGATTTAGACATGCCAACGGGCACTGGGTGAGCATAATTAACCGTGGAAAAGTGGTCAGTTGGGACGGTGAAGGAAACCCTCTAAGAATGATTGGGTCACATTTTGACATCACTGAGCTAAAGGACCGAAAAGAAGAGCTATCGGATCAATTGGTCCGATATAAAAACTTTTTTGAACTGACGCCTGTGATGATGCATGCCGTGAACTTGCAGGGTGAAATTGTCCAAGTCAGTGATTACTGGCTAGAGAAAATGGGCTATAGCCGCGAAGAGGTCCTAGGGCGGAAGTCGGCTGAGTTTGTCCACCCAGATCAGCGTTCACTTGCAAGGGTAAGAGTCCGAGACCTTCTAAATAAAGGGAAGGCTGATAATTTAGCTTATCAGTTTGTCACGAAGGGGGGGAAGGTTCTGGATGTGATCCTTTCAGCTCGTGTTGAGCGCGATCAAAAAGGGAATGCCATTCGCTGTCTGGCTACAGTTCGTGATGTTACTTTAGAAAACCGTCAACGGGGCCTGCTGGAAGAAAGCAACATGCGATATAGCTTAATGACGGAAGGTGCTTGTGTTGGAATTTGGGACTGGGTTGATGTCAACGAGGACACCTGTATATGGAGCGAGCGGTTTTACTCAATGATCGGTCATGGGTATTCAGATTTGCCGCCATCTATGAGCAGCTTTTGGNAGCTTGTTCACCCTGATGACCATGATCGAGTTCGCTTAGCAATGGAGCGCCATTTGGCTCGTGAAGCGGCCTTCGATGTTGAATGCCGATTAGTGACAAAAGCGGGCGGAGCTTTATGGTTTCGGAACACGGGCCAAGCGGTTTTTGATGAAATGGGAAATCCGCTTCGAATGGTGGGGTCCATTGCCAGTATCCAAGACTTGAAGAAATCCCAAGAAGAGATGGAAGCNTTTAANTATACGGTCTCTCATGACTTGAAAACACCGGTTGTTAGTTTAAAGGGCTATTTAGGACGTTTGAAAAAGTTCGAGACCAATTTATCTGAAAAGGGACTTGGGTGGATCGATCGAATGGATGCNAACCTNAANCATATGACNGGGCTTTTACGTGATTTGCTGGATGTTTCCAAGGCTAACCGTATTCAGTTGGAGCTTCAGTCGACCAGTTTAAGCCGCCTTACGACGGAGGTTTTGGATTTGTTGCAAGAGGATATCGAACGTCGGAAGGTTAAAGTTGAGGTGAAGCCATTGCCAGATTGTCAGGTTGATCCAGATCGGTTGAAGCAGGTTTTGTCGAACTTGATTGAAAATGCCTACAAGTATAACTCCAGTGAAACGCCTGAAATTGAAATCGGGGCCCGCGAGTTTGAAGATCACTACGAGATTTTTGTGAAAGACAATGGGCTGGGAATTGAGGAAGCCGCACGCGAGCGGATCTTCAATATGTTTGAGCGTGGGGCAGCNGACCACGCTGGAAGCGGTTTAGGACTGTCCATTTGTCGGTTGATTATAGAGAAACACCAAGGGCGGATTTGGGTCGACTCGGACGGNAAGACGGGCTCGGTGTTCACCTTTACTTTGCCTCGCTCGACGCAGGAATCCAGCGAGACAGCTTAATGGATTTGTGTCAGTGCTTTGGTTTGTTAGCATTCCTGGCGGATGGCGCGGGCCAGTTGCTTCATTTGTGATGTTTCAGAGCGGCTTTTTCGTTTAACCATAAATATGGATCTTGTGATTTTTCCGATTTTTTGTTTGAGCCGGACAGGGCGCAGTTGTTTTGCTTTTGGAAGTTGCCGATTGATGTGATCAGCGAAAAACTGCGGAATAAAAATCGCGTAATCATCAGAGACGACGGAGTTTATGGCCGTCGATAGCCGATTTGTTCGAAGGGCCTTGTTTCGTGGGTATTTNAGCTCGGGCCAGCCATCGCTGTCGTAGGGGTCTGTAATATCTGGAGAGTCCGGGCTAAGGGGGGCGACAAAGCGAAGGCTTTCTAGNCTGCANGTGTCCTCNGATCCCCATGCCGCGTAGACTTTTAAGTCGATGTCTTTTATTTTTAGGTAATCAAGCCCTTCCTGTGGACGAGGGAAGTAAGTCAGTCCGACATCGATTTTCTTCTGTAAAACAGCCGCCTCAATATGCCCAGATCCTAAATCTAGAATTTCCAGCTCGGCGTCTGGAAACAGGCCGGTCAGGACTCGTCCCAGGAATTCGAAGGTGAAGACCTCTAGNCCTCCGACTTTCAGCGTCTGCGCGTGCTCGGTGTCAGGCTCTTGCAGTTTTTGAACGGCTTCTAGGACGGGGATAAGGCGTCTATAGACCTCAAGTCCCTGATCCGTCACGACCAAGCCGCGCCCTTCAGGGCGGATAAGTTCTTGGCCAAGTTCAGCCTGTAGTATCTTCATGGATTTAGACAGTCCCCCTGGGGTCACACCAAGGAGGTCTGCGGCCTGGGTCAGGCTTCCAGTCTCTACAACAGCTTTAAATTGGCGAAGACGATCTGTTTCCATTATGGAAACAGTAATATATTAAATTTCGCTATTTAGAAAGTAAAAACACCTTTAGGTTCATTTTTATAGACGGGCCCTAAAAATGGCCTGAAAGGAACTCCATGTCGTCCGCTAAAACATATCCATTGGACCATTATTTATCGAATCAGCAACTGGACCAACTTTTGCTGAAGGTCAGCGGGGATGTTTACTTTCAAGCGGATCAGTCTTCGTTGCGTCGCTACTCGACGATGGCCTTCGGCCTAAATCTTGTGCCATTAAACAGCCTTTCTGAGCTTCAACTGCAGGCACCTGTAACCGATCTTCCTGAGTCGTTGAAGTCGGCGCCTTTCCTGTCTGGAGTCTTAGGCCTGGTTGATTTTGAATATTCACATCAGCTAGAGCCAGGGGTGTTTGACTCGAACTCTGAGGCCACTTTAGATTTGGTTCGACCGGAAGTCGTTTTAGTTTCAGATCACCAACAGCAAGAAAGCTATTTGATCAGCCAAGTGGCTGACGTAAAGGATCTGTCTGGATTGATGAATCGGTACATCGGCCCAGAGAACCAGTTCTTGTCATTTCAAATTTATGGGCAGCCAAGTACGGCAGAAGCTCGTTATAAAGAAATGGTCCTTGATGTAAAACGGAAAATTCGTGAAGGGGACCTGTTTCAGTGTGTTGTCGCAGAAAAAAGGCAAGTTCGATTTACGGGAAATGCTCGGCGACTTTTTCTAGAGATCAAACAGTCTTCTGAGGACGCTTATTGTTTTTACTATCAGATTGGTTCGAAGCAGACCTTTGGGGCGTCTCCGGAGCGTCTTGTGTCGGTGTCGACCGATGGACATATCTCGAGCTTTCCCATCGCTGGGACTCGGCCTCGGGGATCCTGTCCAAAAACCGACGAGCGTCAACGAGTGAACCTTCGCCGTAGTCCGAAAGAGCGTTCCGAGCATCTGATGCTGGTCGATCTTGCACGTAATGACTTAGGAAAAGTGACGCGCCCAGGACAGGTTCGAGTGCCATCGTTTATGCAGTTAAAAAGCTATCGAAATGTTCACCACCTTGTTTCTGAGGTGACGGGCTTATTGGCTGATGGCTGTCGTCCTGTCGATGTCTTTCATAGCTGCTTTCCGGCAGGAACTTTGTCTGGGGCTCCTAAAATCGAAGCACTGAAGACGATTCGACACCTGGAAGCGGGNCCTCGTGGGTTTTACGGTGGNTGTATGGTGTTGTTTGATGACCGGGGTTGTTTAGAAAGTTTTATCGTCATNCGTTCCGCCCAGGTGGTGAACGANCGTCTGACCTACGGTGTTGGTGCCGGTGTTGTCGCGGGATCGACTCCGGATGGTGAATATCAAGAAATCGGTCATAAAGCTCGAGGTATCGAGCAAGTCCTGATGAAAGAGGTATCGCTATGATTTTGCTGATCGATAACTACGATTCTTTTACCTATAATTTGGCGCAGCAGATCCAGTCGATGGGCTATGAGGTCNTAGTCAAGAGGAACGACGATTTGGATGCGCTTGAACTTCTAAATACGAATTTGGAAGCTTTGGTNTTGTCGCCAGGGCCGGGGAAACCANCTGGTGCAGGCCTTTGCAAACAACTGGTCCAGCAAGCTCCACAGGATCTTCCGATACTGGGANTTTGCCTAGGACANCAGGTGATTGGTGAAGTGTTTGGGTACAAAACAGTGAAAGCACGGCGAGTCCGTCATGGCTATATTGATCGTATTAAGATGACAGAAATGGCTCCGCACCCCATTGTGCGAGCGACTCGGTATCATTCTTTGTGTTCTGTTCGTGTGGACAGTCAGTCTCCTTTGGTCGAGATCGGCCGCGCAACCGACGGGACTGTGATGGCATTTCGTCATGAACAACGTCCTATACTCGGTCTACAGTTTCACCCCGAGTCCTATGGCTCAGAAGATGGTGTCGAGATTCTTGCTCGGTTTTTAGCGACGTCTCAGCTAGGTCGCCAGGCAAGGCTTTGCTCATGAAAACAATCGACGTTCTTTTTTCTCAAGGTCAACTTTCNAAAATGCAGGCTAAAAAGTTTGTGACTGATATCTTAGATCAGTCCATTTCTGATGCTGAAGTGAGTGCCGTATTGGGTGTTCTTCGCTACAAGCAAGAAAGCTCTGAAGAAGTCACTGGNTTTTGTGAGGCTTTGCTGTCTGATGTTAAGGGGCTCACAGCGCCTGTTGACGCANTAGATATGTGTGGAACGGGTGGTGATAGCATGGCCACGTTCAATATTTCGACGGCTGCAGCTTTGCTTGTTTCATCTATTGGTGTTCCGGTTGCTAAACATGGAAACAGAAAAGTNTCCAGTCGGTGTGGAAGTGCTGATGTCTTAGAGGNCATGGGAATCCCCATTCAGTCCAACATGGCTGAAAGTCGTCGCCAATTGGAGCAATGTGGGTTTACATTCTTGTTCGCGCCGAACTTTCACCCGGGCTTTTCGCGTGTGAAGCAGGTTCGTGAGCAATTGGGAACTCGGACGGTGTTCAATATGCTGGGGCCCTTGTTAAATCCTTTGCGTCCTAAATTTCAGGTTGTTGGTGTGTTTAGCCCGAATAAGTTGGACCTGATGGCTAANAGCTTACAGCATATGGGGGCTCAAAGAGCGATCGTTGTTTCGTCTGAAAGTGGAATGGACGAGTTTGCATTGCATGAGCCGTCCCATTACCGGATCGTGACTCCCACCGAGGTTCGTAGCGGGGTATTTGATCCTCGGCGGATTCTGCCGGATCCACCAAGCTTAGACTCGCTTCGCGGGGGATGTGCTCAGCAAAACGCAGATATCCTTCAACGGTTGCCAGAGAACACGGACTCACCAGCAGCTCAGGTTGTTTGTCTTAACGCCGCTGCGGGCTTGTNTGCCTACGGACTTTGTCCGTCCATCGAGGANGGTTATCGGCAGTCACAAAAAGCATTGAGAACGGGGCGCTACATGCGGCAACTTCAACGACTGCGAGGGGACTATGCTCAGTCAGTTGGTTGAACAATCACGGCAGCAGGCCGAGCAGCGTCAAGTCCGACGATCACTTTCTGAAGTGAAGGCTATGGCCCTGAGCGCGCGTCAGCCGCTTGATTTTTTACAGGCTTTTCACGGCGATGGTCCGAACATCATCGCTGAAGTGAAGTTTGCATCGCCCAGTGAAGGTGTGATTCACCGGGGGCTCAGTCCAGTGGAAGTCACCCGTGGTTACCTAGANGCTGGTGCCGCCGCGATTTCGGTCCTGACGGAATCCCATCATTTTGGTGGNTCAGTCCACTTCTTGCAGCAGTTGTCCGCCGAATTCCCGGAGGTCTGCTTTTTAAAGAAGGACTTTATTTCTACGGATTATCAAGTTTTTGAGGCCANGGCCTTCGGAGCAAGTGCCTTTTTGTTGATCGCGGATATTTTGAGCCCGTCATGCCTGGCAGACTTAGTGGATCTTGGCCTTAGCCTGGGGCTATGCCCCTTGGTAGAGGTCCACAGCCCAGAGGCGCTTGAAGAAGCGCATCGTACCAGGGCTCAATTGATTGGTATTAACAACAGAAACCTTCAGACTATGAAGACCTCACTGGATACTTCGTTCCGCTTAGCCGGTGCTCAGCAGTCTGGACGAACTTATATTAGTGAAAGTGGTCTTTCTAGTTTACAGCAGCTGAAAGAGTTACAACGAGTTGGATATAAAGGGTTTTTGGTTGGAACTTCATTCATGAAATCCGAAAATCCAGGACGACAATTAGCAAAGGTTCTGTCGTCATGATTCTTAAAGTTTGTGGAATTACTCGTTTAAAAGATGCCATTGTTGCTTCCCGCGCCGGAGCGACCCATTTGGGATTTGTTTTCTATAAGGACAGCCCACGNTACATCGACCCCGAGCGCGCCATGAACATCATGGTTCACCTTCGTAACCAAGTGAAGTTTGTTGGGGTCTTTGTTGGCGATAGCCCTGAAACCGTCAGAGACATCGCGACGCAGCTGAACCTAGATATGATTCAGCTCCACGGGGGCGAGAATCCCGATGATTACCGAGTTTGTGGGCGCCCAATTATGATGGCCACAGATCTTTGTAAGGATCTTCACGGTCTGTCGGCAGATCATATCTTAATTGATTCTAGCCTTGGCGCTGAAAAGGTGCGCGAAACCTTTGCCCCGCCNCAGTTAAACCCACAGTTGGCCCGAGCTTCGCGGTCTGTGACGACGAAAGCGATTTTGTCGGGTGGATTGGATCAATCGAATATCAAAGATGTACTGACTCAGTTTTGCCCAGAAGGTGTTGATGTCAGNCGTGGGGTTGAGATCTCACCAGGTGTGAAAGACGACGAAAAAATAATGGCCTTTTGTAGGGCGGTGAAAGGGTACTATGAGGCAAGTTGAGCTGGATCTTTTGCCGGTCAACGACCACCAAGGTTTTGGTCACTTCGGGGGTCAGTTTGTTGCCGAAACGCTGGTTGAACCTTTAAAGCAGGTTGAGCGTGCGTTTAAAAGTTATCTAGCTGACGAAGACCTTCGTTTGGTATTCGCTCGAGAATTAAAACAGTATGTCGGTCGCCCAACGCCTTTAACCTTTGCCGGAGCTTTAACCAGACACCTTGGCGGAGCACGCATCTACTTAAAGCGTGAAGACTTAAACCACACGGGGGCGCACAAAATAAACAATGTGGTCGGGCAGATCTTGCTGGCCAAGTCCCTTGGTAAAAAACAAATTATTGCTGAAACCGGTGCTGGCCAACATGGGGTCGCAACAGCGACGGTCTGTGCTCGTCACGGTCTACCATGCCGGGTTTATATGGGGGCTAAAGACGTCGAACGGCAAAGCACAAACGTCGCNAGAATGAAAATGTTAGGGGCCGAAGTGGTTTCGGTTAAGCAGGGCAGTGCNACGCTGAAGGACGCCATTAATGAAGCTCTTCGGGACTGGGTGTCTCACCCGGAGCAGTCCTACTACTTGATTGGTTCGGCCCTTGGTCCTCACCCTTACCCCACCATGGTTCGCACGTTTCAGTCGGTCATAGGAACTGAAGCTCGCCAGCAAATCCTNGAGCAGGAAGGCGAGCTGCCATCGGCCGCCGTCGCTTGTGTTGGTGGNGGAAGTAATGCCATCGGTTTGTTTTCGGGCTTTATCAGTGACGAAGAGGTCAAGTTGATTGGTGTGGAAGCGGGTGGGCGTGGAGAGTCCTTAGGCCAGCATGCCGCCCGATTTCGTGGCGGTCGTTTAGGTGTTTTTCAAGGGTGCAAGACTTTACTGCTGCAAGACTCCGAGGGACAGGTGGTCGAAACCGACAGCATCGCCGCAGGTCTTGATTACGCGGCGATTGGGCCTGAGCACGCCTNCCTCGAATCAATCGGGCGCGCTCAGTTTACGTCGGCCTCCGATAAAGAAGCGATCGAGGCCCTTGGGTTATTGTGTCGATTAGAGGGAATACTTCCAGCCTTAGAGAGCTCGCATGCTCTGGCCGAGGTCCTGAAGTTGGCCCCGCAGATGAGTTCCCGACAAAGCCTTATTGTGAACCTTTCTGGGCGTGGGGATAAAGATCTGCCACAACTGCTTCGAGAGGGACACTATGCTTAGTCAGTTGTTTAGCGGGCGCCAGCAGGATCGTTCTAGTTTGTTTATCCCATATATCACGGCTGGTGACCCGGATTTGTCATGTCTGCCAGATCAACTGTTGGGCCTTCAACACTCTGGTGCAGATCTCATCGAGCTTGGCATCCCTTTTTCGGACCCTTGTGCTGACGGCCCAGTCATTCAGGCCTCCTGTCAGCGCGCCCTGAGTTCGGGGTTTCGTATGGAGGACCTTTTTCNGTCACTGAAGCAGGCACGANCACAAGGATTTGATTGTCCGTTGATCTTGTTCGGGTATTTAAATCCCTTTCTTAGTTTCGGGATGGAGCGACTTGTGGTCGAAGCGAAAGAGCTCGGAATTTATGGCCTGCTNNTTCTAGATCTGCCAGCCGAGGGCTCGGACATCATGAGGCGCTTTTTGCAGATGAACGATTTAGACTTGATCTACCTGATCACACCAACGACGTCGGAAAGCCGTCGACAGTCCATTTACCAGGTTGCTCGCGGCTTCGTATACGCTGTCGCGCGAACGGGAGTGACGGGGCGAGAAACCGAAATCGATCACCAGTATATATCCATGATTAAAAAAGAATGCCCAGTGCCCGTCGCTGTGGGCTTTGGAGTCAGCCAACCCGAGCATGTTCGAGCACTCAGTGGTCGATGTGATGGGGTCGTNGTTGGAAGNGCTATCGTGAAGCGCCTGNATAGNGATGGGCTTCAGTCNACAATGGAATACGTTAAAACTTTAACCGCCGAGCTAAGATAAACCAGGAACATTAAAATGATAGCACTTAAAACCAATGACACATTACCCTCATCTCGATTTCCAAAAGTTGGTCGTGGACATGCCACCGAAGACACGGTTGTTACAATCGGCAAGGCGAAGTTTGGGGCGACCTATAAATCACTTATCGCTGGTCCTTGTGCCGTTGAAAGTTACGAACAACTCAGTCGANTCGCGGTGGCCGTCAAGGCACTTGGGGTAAAAGTCCTTCGTGGTGGAGCTTTTAAGCCCCGTACATCTCCATACAGTTTTCAAGGTTTAGGTGTCGAAGGTCTTCAGATCATGCGACGGGTGTGTCAAGAGCAGGGTCTTGCCATGGTGACTGAAGCTGTTGACCTTGAGTCCTTAGAGTCCGTTTGCAGTTACGCCGATGCGATCCAGATTGGTGCACGTAATATGCAGAACTTTTCTTTGCTAAAGGCCGCTGGCCAAAGTTCACTTCCTGTTTTGTTAAAGCGGGGGCCCAGTGCCAAAATCGAAGAGCTTCTCTTCGCGGCCGAGTACATTCTGGATCAGGGAAATGGACAGGTCTTACTTTGCGAGCGTGGGCTCCGGGGGTTCGATCCAATGACACGAAACCTTTTGGATCTTTCGGCTGTTCCCTTGGTTCGCCGGTTGAGCCACCTTCCAATCATCGTTGACCCCAGTCACGCTGCTGGTCGTCCCGACATTATTGGTGATTTGACCATGGGGGCTTTTGCTGTCGGAGCCCATGGGGCGATCATTGAGGTTCACGACAGACCTGGTGAGGCTTTAAGTGATGGGGATCAAGCGATGATCCCCGATGATTTTGCCGAGCTGACACTTCGGCTAAAGACTCACGGGTTTCTGTGAGGTCGACGTCAGGTTCGGCGCTTTGTAGCGGCTTGATGCCATTGGTATTCCAATAAATCGATCCGGCCACGGTCGTCGACATCAACTCCTTCGCGTCGTAATAGGCGCCTTTGCGTGGCGAACTGACTGGTGGATTTCGGAAACGAAATCTTCCCCTGTGAGCTGATGACACGTTGCCAAGGCAGCTTATACTTTTTAGCAGAAGAATGTAAAATCCAACCCACGCCTCGGGCCCCGCGTTCATTTCCGGCAAGCCGAGCAATTTGCCCGTATGTTGCGACCTTGCCTTTGGGAATCCGCTTTGTACAGGCTACAACAGCCTTAAAGAACTCAGTGGTTTCGTTGGCTTTGCGCATAGGTCTCCTTTACCGGGGTCGCTTAACAACTATCTTAAAACCCTGGGGCCTCGATGCACAATCCCGAAACAATACAGGGGGGCAATGAGTAAATCTTCATTAAATATGTCTCACACTGAGACCAAGCCCTTATTCAATCCCTTAGACCAGCCGATAGACACTACACACACATCTTCAAGGTTGAGGCAAGGGGACCCAGATGAGTATGATTGCACGTTACAAGAGACCGGGTGGATTTTTGCAATTGGTTCGGTTAGTAGAAACCACGCACGATAAAAAGAAGGCGCAGTTTCTAAAGATTATTGAAAAAGAAGATCCGCGTTGGGCTTTGGCTGTTCGGGATAAGATCATTACAGCGGAAAAGCTATTGTCTTGGCCTCCAGAGGCATTGCGTGAAATTTTCCTGAGCGTGCAAGAAATCACTCTTGGAGTTGTCTTACACGGGTTGAATAACCAACAAAAAGATTACGTCCTTGAAAAGTTCACCCCCCACGAGCGACGAAAGGCTCGTGACGCCATGGAGTGTAATGCTCCTAGCCAATATCAGATCGACGTCGGGATGTTCAAAATGATTGAACAGGCAAGAAACCTCATTCAGTCGGGACGCCTTCGTTACGAACATTTTAACTCGAGTTTGCAGATCCCCAATGAATTTGAAAAATTGCTTGATGAAGGTTCCATCGAAGAGGCCTCGGCCCATCTTCGCGAACATCAAGATGATAGCTGGGAAGAGGCTGAGGGTGAGTCCAGCGAACCTCAAAAGCCAGCAGGTGAACCACAAAGCCCCCTGTTTAAAGGTGGTGATGCTGATGTGATTGATTTTGATCAACATAAAATGCATATGCTTCGGCGAGATATCACCCATTTAAAGGCCGAGAACACGCAGCTAAAAGGGCGTATTCGTGAGCTGGAACAGCTTCTTCGGTTATCCAAATCAGCTTGAATCTAAGACAATATAGGTGAACAAGATCCGTAGACTGTTGCAGCTGCCATCAATAGGACATATTGAAATTCCTTAACATTCTTAAGTCGTGATAAGTCACTCCGATAAGTCCTTCATGAGACTTTTTCTGTGCGTTGTTTGTTTGGTTCCCATGACATCATGTAATTTGACGGATGACTCCGTTGATGGTGGCTTCGGTTCTGATATCGGAAGTGGGGATGATGCCGTGAGTGCTGTTGTCGCTCCGTCAAGCTGGAAGCTACAAAGCCCCAGCGAGGGGAGTATGTCGACCGACAACCAACCCGTCATTTCTGCGACGGGTTTATCTTCAGATCTAAATTCTTTAAAGGTGGATGTTTACTTTGATTCCTCTTGCTCGAGTTCTGTAGGAAGTGCTGTGGTCGCCGGCGGTGGTTTTACAGTTAACAATATCACCCTTGTTGATAATGCTGTGGCCAGAGGCACCAAAAGAGTCTACGGCACATATACAGATCAAAAAGACCAGGTGTCAGAATGCACGGATCTTGGTGTTGAATACTATTATTTACCTGAAACACAGTTGCTTTACGAAGACCCGACCGAAGTCATTTACGATTTAACCGGCAGCAAGATTTATTATATTGAACGCGGCGGTGTGCAGATTGTGTCGGTCGACCTTGCCACCGATATAAAAAACATTGTTTCAGGCCGTGAACGAGGAACCGGCGCGGCGATGTCTGGTCCCACAGGGATACAGTTATCGCCAGACGGCGAATCACTTTATGTTATCGACGCATTGACGGATGCGCTTTTTAGGATCGATATCGGTACAGGGGATCGAACGGTTCTATCTAGTGCAACTGTCGGTTCCGGGACGAACTTTGCGATTGGCTACGGCGTAGCCGTTAACTCGGCCGAAACCGTCGCTTATGTTTGTGACATTTCTTTGGATGCGGTCCTGGCTGTGGATTTAGCGACCGGTAATCGAACGATCCTATCGGACGCGTCTAATGGGACGGGGACCAGCTTCGCGGCGCCTTATGATGTCACCATAAATTCTTTAGGAACAAAACTCTATGTGGCAGATGTCAATGAAGACGTCATTTTTGAAGTCGACGTGGTTACAGGGAATAGAACAATTGTATCAAGTTCATCTAAGGGGACGGGGACCAACTTCCTTTTACCGAGCCGTGTGATAATCAGTCCTGACGACACAACCCTTTATGTGACGGATAATTTGGCCATGAATCCGAATAATGTATTTGAGGTGGACGTTGCGACGGGAAATCGACGGGTTGTCACCAGTGGTTCGGTAGGAACAGGTGATACGATTGTTGAACTTGGCAGTGTTGATCTTCATCCGGATGGAACCACCCTCATTGTCACAGATAAAGGGGCTGAAAAGATCTATAGCGTCAGCCTTGCTACAGGAAACCGGACGACACTTTATCAAAGCTCGCTGTCCACGGGATTCACCTTCGAAAGCATTTTGGGGATTACCGTGAACTCCGCAGAAACCTATGCCTATGTTTCTGATGGCGATCGAGATGCTCTTGTGCAGGTCGACCTATCTAACGGAAACAAAACTATCATAGCCAGTGACTCGGTAGGAACCGGCCCTAGTTTGGCAAACACAACCCAATTGGGCATGATGCCTTCACAAACACAGGTCGTCGTCCAAGACAATTTAGGGACCTCGTTGACCTTGATCGATTTAGCCACCGGAAATCGGTCGGTTATCTCGGATGGCTCGACGGGAACGGGAACCAGTTTTTCTCGAATCAGGGACTTCTCGATCAGTTCCGATGGGACGAAAATTTATGTCATCGATTCGACTTTGCGGGCTCTGTTAGAGGTCGATGTGTCGACAGGAAATCGGACAGTTCTATCGAACTCGTCGACAGGAACGGGTACAAACTTTGCGTCCCCAACGGGTATCACCACCAATCGTGCGCAGACAAAGGCCTATGTCACCGACCGTGGGAACCTCGCTGTGGTTCATGAAGTCGATTTATCGACAGGAGACCGAACTGTCTTGGCAACCGGTCTGACAGCATCGCCTTATGTTGTCTTTACGTCGAACCCGAGTCTGTCTGCATCAGAAGAAGATGTATTCGGTTGGAACTCCAGTTTTAGTTCGGTGTTTAAATTGACCATTTCTGATGGGACGATCGAATCTTTCGCTGCCTATTCCGGTCAAGGCGAGGGTGTCTATTTCAGCAACGTCAGCCAGTCGACGATGAATACTTCAGGAACAGCTATGTATGTTTCGGATACGTCTTTAGGAGCGGTCGTTAAGTTAGATATCGCGACGACCAACCGAATTATTATCTCCCAGTAGGCGAGTCTATCGCGCATAAAAAAAGGGCCCCTTTTCAGGGGCCCTTGAGTGGTTGGTTTTACGAGGGTACGTAAACTTATTTTCCTAAATAATCTTTCAAACGATCAGCTCCGCCAATGCGCTCGCCATTAATGAATACCTGAGGAACTTTCGTGCCTCCACTGATGGCGACCAAAGTTTTGATGCTGTAGTCTTGGTTCAGCACGTGCTCTTCGTATGGTAAGTTGTTTTGTTTCAATAGGGCTTTTGCCTCTGCGCAAAACTCGCAACCAGGTCGGGTGTAAACGGTGACCGACTTTGGAGTTTCTCCGCCAAGATACTTTAGCATCGTGTCTGCATCCGAACTGTCGAAGGGGTCTCCTGCGCGCTCTTCTTCAATAAACATTTTCGTGATCACGCCGTCTTCCACTAGCATTGAATAACGCCAAGAGCGTTTTCCAAATCCCAGATCTGATTTGTCGACCAAGAAGCCAAGCTTTTCGCTAAATTCCCCATTTCCATCAGGAAGCATGGTGATGTTTTCTGCTTTCTGATCCTTTTTCCAGTCGTTCATCACAAAGGTGTCGTTGACGGACAAGCAAATGATATCGTCGACGCCTTTCGCTTTAAAAGCCTCTGAAAGCTCATTGTAGCGGGGTAGGTGAGTCGACGAACATGTTGGCGTGTAGGCACCTGGTAGGGCGAACAACACGACCTTTTTTCCTTTGAAGTAATCGTCTGTGGTTTTTTCGGCCCATTGGTGGCCTTCTCGGATCTTGAAAGTAACCTGTGGAACCTTGTTCCCTGTTTGATCTTTTAAACTCATGTAGAACTCCTCTGACTAAAAGTTAGATTGGATCAGTTCCTATACTTATCGAGTTCACAGCAAATTTGAAATATAGAAAATCTATCATTCGATAGATCAAAGCTATCGAATGACTTNATGCGATAATTTTTGGCAATTAATTGGAAAGGCGTTCAAAAATGGGTCGATACCAGGGCTGTGGGGTCTGGTGTTCATCAATCAGGTCCTGTAGCGANGCTTTTGTGCGCTCAAAGACATCCAGATGGTCTTTGCACGAACTGGCTGGAATAGGCTCGCCGACCCAGGTCGTTAGCTTAACGGGAAAGGGCAGTGGGCCCAGGCCCATAATCGGGACCAGAGGCAGTCGCGTTGATTCATAAAGGTATTTAAACAGCTTTTTGTCAGAAAAGGGGGCGCGGTAGGCTGATTCGATGTTTTCCGTNAAGCAAGGGATCAGTGTCGCCTTTGTGTCAAAGGCGATTTTGGCAAAACCCATTCGATTTGACCAGCACAGCTTATAGTCCATNGAGGCCCCTGAAATGGCTTCTCGTACCCCNCCGGGAGAAACTCCAACCAGGCGTCCCTGTTTGAGATACTCCGTTGCAACCACGGGGCGTCCTGGGACGGCCTCGATCTTCTGGCAGATATCCTTTAGGACGGGCACTCGAAGGAGGAAGTCATCGACAAGGGCGACAGGGTTTAGGTCAGTTGACGTTTTAAGTGTCAGCCCGAACATCCATAGATCGATGGGCATCAGGCCGTGATAAAACACCAAAAGCCTTGGGCCGGTCCGGGGGATATTTTCCAGACCTTCTATTTTATAGTCATTATATAGACGTCCGAAGCGAGTCAGTGCGCGAGAGAGGCTTTGAACATCAACTGGGCCAATATGAGACTGTTCCATAGGGCAACTTTAGCAGAAGCAAATCGAAATGATCAGTAAAAAAACGGGTCGTAAAACCNTAATTGATTAAAAAGCTGCAGCAATTCGGCAATTGTCTTCTGGATAAAATATATTTTTGCCTCACACTGGGAATGTGTATAAAGCCGCACAATCCTAATACCGAACAGGACTAAAGTTGGGAANNGNCAGGTGTAAAAGTATGGGTNTTCATTGGGATACAAAGACAAAGTTGCAGATTCGAGTNTNGTTNTTGGCGGCCATGCTGGGGCTGTCGTCTTGTCTGGGCGCTGGAGAAGAAGAGCTTCTTGATGACGCCTTTTCTCCGCCTGTGGTCGACCCTTCTCCGAATGACCGGGAACCTTTAGAGCCGAACTGCAGTAGCGAGACCTTCTTTCAGCCAGCGGCTCAAGTGAGTAAAAAAATCGACCTTTTATTTGTTGTTGATACCTCGGGGTCACTGGATGCCGAGCGGACTGCGATTGCCGAAGGCATCGATAGTTTTGTGGCGGCCCTGCCGAGTGATGTGAATTTCCAGGCGGCTGTGTTGCTTGCTCATGGTCCGAAGAGCTCGCATATGGGGAACTTATATAGATATAGCTCAAATGACTATGTTCTTTCGTCTGAGGTTTTAAGTACATCAGACATTCGTGAGCAGCTTCGTCAAAACATGAAGTATACCGCTGGCGATAATGACACAGACGGTGGAGAGCTAGGCCTTTATTCGCTGCAACAGGCGATTACGACCAACCTTGCGGCGAACCGAGCGAAAGGATTTTTTCGTGATGACGCGGCTTTGGCGGTGGTGTTTGTTGCGGACGAAAATGACATTTGCTCTTGGGATCGGGCACCGAACGGTGTGACTTTCGTCAACGACCCAAACAATAAAGAGATCCCCGCAAACACGAAGTACTGTGGCTCGTTAACCTACACAGGGCTTGTCAGCGAGCTTCAAAGTTTACAAGAATCGCGCCCGCTACTGGTTTCGGGAATCATCTATACAGATCCAGATACGGCACCTGCTGGTGGTGAAAACGAAATCGGATACGGGTATATGGAAGTCATCAATGAAGCTAATGGTCTTATGATTGATCTTGCCAGCGGTGACTATACGACAGGCCTAGAGGATATTGGGTATCTCGCCGTGCAAAAGCTTGAACTAAATACCGAGTTTAACCTATCGCAATCTGGCTTTGATCAATCGAGCCTGCATGTTGAGGTGGACACCGTGGAGGTTCCCTTTACTTACAATGCAGGGTTGAACCAAGTTCAATTGTCGAAGTTGGATGCGGGTAGTGCTTTGTCAGAAGTCTATGTTTCTTACTGTATGCCGGTCGTCGATCCGGTGAACATCTTTAATGTGCAATTTGTTGAAATCACCAAGGCGTCAGCTGTGATTACCTGGGAAACAGATCAGCCAGCGACGGCTCAGATTCGTTATACCAACTTTTTGACGGGCGAGACTCTTGAGACAGATTTAATCAACAACGGAAGCCAAACCCATGGGTTTGCTATTAGCGGGCTTTCGTCCAATACACTTTATGATGTCGAGCTGATTTCGACCGCCGAAGGGGACAACAATTCGGCTCGAGTCACGGCGCGCTTTCGAACCCTTCGCTAGCCGCGTTCTATTCTTGCATAGTTCATGACCTTCAAGCGCCATGGGTGTAGACTGTGTCCTATGGAATTTAAAAAATTTGAACACCAAGTCATTATTCGTGAAACCCTATTAGACATCTATGGCCATGTTAATAATGCGGCCTACTTTCAGTTGCTCGAAGAGTCCCGCTGGGACTTTATAACTCAGCAAGGTTATGGGTTGGATAAGATCAATCAATTAAAAATCGGCCCTGTCCTTCTTGAAACCAAGGCGAAGTTTCTTAAAGAGCTTAAAGGCCGAGAGCAAGTGACCATCTCGATGCAAGTGTTAGAGTATCGCGGAAAGATTTCTCGTATTCAGCAGTTGATTACGAAAGCGGACGGGCAAGTTGCGACAGAGGCCGAGTTTACCGTGGCCCTGTTTGATCTTCGCCAGCGTAAACTGGTCGAGCCGACACCGGAATGGCTTGATGCCATTGGCGCTAAAAGCTAGCGCTTCCGGTAGTTGATCGGTAACAAAAACAGTTCGGCGTCGCTGAGTCCTGCTGGGAGGGGTTTGTAGCTTCCAATTCGGACAACAAGTTGTTTGGCGGCATCATCTAATATTTTGTGCCGAGAGCTTTCCTGAATATCAACTTTTGAAAAGCGCCCATTTTTTTCAACAATGAGTCGAATGATCACTGTGCCGGTTTGATCTAAAACCTTGGCACGAGTTGGGTAGGTCGCGTGTTGAGCGATAAAGCTCTGCAATTCTGATGCATAGTTAAGGGCCGGGCGTCCGCGCCTCGAATCACCGGGGACACCGTGTTTTTGTTCAGCTTGGTTGGTAATAGCCGTGTCCTGTGGCTGGGCCGGTGGGCGGTCATGTGTTGCGATGTTCTTACTTCGCGGTGTGTTTTTTATGGCGGTTTTCGGTGGAAGGGCGTCGGCTTTGTTGGCACCAAGAATTTGTACCTCGAACTCAGCGGTGGGGAGTGGTGTCTTGCTGTCTTGGTGATACCAGGCCACAGCAAGGAAGCTGAGGTGAACGGCGATGCTTATCACTAATCCAATTCGAAGCATGCCGGACCTTTGTTAGTTCTTTTGCTCGGTGCCGGAAGCTGTGTCTTCAAGGTTTAGTCGGTCCGCACTTAGAATGTCGTCAACGGGACGCACTGTCTGCTGGCCAGTTAATAGGTTTTTGAACACGACCTTACCTTCATTCCATTCGGACTCACCAAAAATCACGGCGAACTTCGCCTGATGCTTGTCGGCGATCTTCAGTTGTTGTCCCAACTTGCTTTGGTGAATGGATTGAAGCACCTTAAACCCTTGTTTACGAAGCGCGCGACTGATTTTTTGTCCGCGGCCGACGTCTTCGGAGCCTGTCATAGTGATAAAAAAGTCATGCCAGCTATCAAACTTCGGCAACAGATCATGAGTCTCTAGAAAGTTTCTAAGGGTGACGTCGCCCATACCAAAGCCGACTCCGGATAGTGTGTTTTTCCCGAATAGGCCGACAAGGTTGTCGTAGCGACCACCGCCGAACATGGCACGGTTGTTCTCGGGGGAGGTATCGTACATCTCGAAAACGGTTCCCGTGTAATAGTCCATTCCGCGCATAATCTGTGGATCGAACCGAACGACCTCGCCAAGCTGCTGGTCTTGCAGTGACTGCATCACCGTTTCGATTTCAGTGATTCCTTCACAGGGGTACTCTTTTGATAAGGTTTGAAAGTCTTTTTCGAAGAACTCTTTCAGTTCGTTCACTTTCGACGCGTCGACGCCGGCTTCGATCAG
>NYZX01000045.1 GCA_002686065.1 Pseudobdellovibrionaceae bacterium
TCCACATAGGTTCGCGCGCCAAGCCCATAGCTGGGAAGGTGGAGCACGGGGTAGATGACCAATTGGCCAGGGCTGTGAAGTGTCGCCTGGCCACCGCGTTCGGTTGCCACCACCTGGATGTCTTGGTTGGCCAGAACGTGCTGCGATGATTTTAACTCGGATTCGCCAGCGCGACGACCAAGGGTGATCGTTGCAGGGTGTTCCAGTCCTAAAAGCGAGACGGCCGTTTTGTCGGCTAAGGTTTTGCTAGTGGCCGTTTCCATCTTTTCAACAGCGCTGGCGTAATCGCAAAGGCCCAGCCATTCAGTCTGACAATTCATAAAGCCCTTGTATCAAAAAGGGCTTATCTTGCCTAGTCGGCGGCGACCTCTTCGGGTGAATTGCCCTTGGGCAGTATATGAGTCACATGACTTGTGAATTGCTTTTGAATACTTTCTATTTTTAAGGGAAATTGAAAGTATTCACCCTTTCGCCAAAGGGCCAACTGATCTTCCACATTGGGGGAGCCAAGCCACCCATCCTGCCCACCAAGAAGGACATAGTAATTATTATCTATGTCAGACAGGTCCGAAATCTGACGTGAGTTGGCGCCGTAGGTTACAAATTCTTTTTTTGTAGATAGCTTTCGCCCTGCCTTGTGGACGGTTTCGTTTGATCCTCGGGCTGGGTAGTCGCGCACTCGAAATCGTGAGCCGATCACGGGTAGATTTCCCAACGGGTGTTGGAAGCGTTGAACGTGAACATCTCCCCAGGCCGGAATGGACTCGGGTAGCTCTTTATGGATCAAGTTTAAAAACATCGACTTTTCTTGGGTCGAACTTTCTTTGAAAAACTGGGTTAAACTTGGCTTCCAAGTGTCCGTTGAAGCAAGAGTTTTTCGGAGGGAGTCATCTTCGATATTTTGTTCAAGGTAAAGGGCCCAGGCTGCGGCGGCAAAAAATTCGAAAGCGGTCGCTCCTGTCGAGTCGGATTCATACTGGCCATCCCATTGGGACAGCTGCTCGTGATAACGAGTTAGAATATGATTTAGCTCTGTCGACTCCAAAGCTTTGGAGATCAGGTCGGAAAGGTTTTTTGAAGTTGGGCTAAAGACATCCTGCTGGATCTCTTTGAGGTCATCCACACTGAATTTTTCTTTTGATGAAAGCAGTTGGTTCAGGCGGCGAATGCGACCGTCTGCGCTGTATTCGAAGGCAATCTCTATGTTGGTATTTGTGGGACGATTGTTGGCTGATGCGATAAAGCCTGTTTTGGGAGATTTCGCAAATGGGTGTTCGGTCGGTTTGATCTGGTGAACCACAAAGTTTTCGATGGGATTTTTGATGAGGTCTAGTGTTTTTGATGGATCTTTAAGGACGGGTTGTCGGTAGGCCAGTACGAGACCGATATCGCCATTGGCATCTGCAGCTAATAGATTTTGAGCGCTGACTGCATAGTTTGCAAAGCTCGAGCGGAACTCGTCGACTGTTGAGGACTGGTTGGCTTTCCAGAAGCTGCCTAGCTCGTTAGAGGGCCGATGGCCTTCCCAGTATAAAGCGAGGTGTTTGCCCTTGGCGCTGAAAAAGGGGGAGTCAGAGATGATGGGGCCATAGGGGCTTTGGCGCAAGGTCCGCGTCTTGTCGAACCACCAGCGAACTTTGATGTCTGTTGTTTTCTGGGTCAGTTGATGGATTTGATCTTTGGGGATTTCGAATAAGTGCGTGCTTATGCCTCGCATATTGGTCCCGCCCCAGGCCAGTTTTGGGTTGCGACCGAGGGCAAAGATCGGAACCCCTGGAAACATAATTCCATTAAGGTGAAAGCTTGGGGTTTTAAGCCCAGCAAGCATCCATATATTGGGCGCGAAAATGCCTAGGTGTGGGTCATTGGCTATTAGCGCAGACCCTGTTTTGGATTTGCTTTTATGGACTGTGAATGAATTTGATCCGCTACGAGAAACATGACTAAGAAGCCCTTCAAGGCTTGAGATAGGTTGATTGGAAAAGCTCAAGGTCGATTGGCGTCGGTGCTTTAAATACAGATCTTCGGCGGCCTTCATCTTGTCGTCGTCTAAAAACTTTAAGAATCTAAGGTAGGTAAACCACGAGATGTCGACGGCGGCCAGTCGCCCTAAGGCTAAGACGGACTCTTCCGTCCAGGTCTCAAGCTCCATATCCAGAACTTTAAACTCGATTGGCTTTTCAGTGATATTGTTTTGGTAATCATTCAGTCCGGCGACAAAGGCCTGCAGCCACTGGCGCTCTTTTTGATCCATTCGTTGCAGGTCGTCTGCGACCCCTTTGGTGAAGTTTAAAATTCGAAGGGTGTAGTCAAGGTCGACGGTCGACGGGCCAGCCAGTTCACTGATTCGGCCGTAGATGACCCGTTTCAGCAGGGACATTTGACCCAGTCGAAGGTGGGCGTGGACCAGCCCAAGTGCATAAAACCCATCCTCATCCCGATCCGCTTTGATAAAGGGGACCGCGTGTTGATTCCAGAAGATGGTCGCTTTGCTTTTTAAAAAGGAAGAGCTGGTTGGAAACTCGGATATTCGCTGACCGAAATTCTTCGAATGAGGGCGCGACATCAATAAGCTACAGCTGGAAAATAGAAAAATGGAAATGATCAATGGGCAAATCGTCTTAGTCATCGTGCCCTTATTTGACGATAGCCATGCTGAAGCGGCAACCACTGGCTTCGATGACGGGTCTCGTCAGGTGGCAGGCATTCGCCTGGACCTATAAATTATGTGTGTAAATTCCGGTCTGTCCGCGAGTTTCTTCGATCGAAACGCGCAGGCGTTTGATGAAGTGTTTCGCAGGCAGTTTCGCTGCGATCTTCTCGCAAATATAGCGCGAGAGTTCTTCGCACGAGATATTCACTAAGGGAAGTATTTTACAGTCAACGGGTGGGAAGGTGTAACGTCTTTGAGCGAACAGAACTTCCACTTCTGTGTTGGTCTCGTGGACCCTAATGAAAGGTGACTCGACCGGAAGAAGGACGTACTCATCCAGATCTTCACAGATTTGTTTGATGGCTGGTTTCATCTCGTTAAATTCGATGAGAAGGCCTAGCTCAGGATCAAGTTCGTCGCCTTCAAAGCTCACTCCGACAAAGTAATTGTGGCCATGAAGCCGCTCAGCGCTGTCTTTGCTGAAAATAGCAAAGTGCGTGGCTGCAAACTTGAAGTATTCCTTTTCTAGGTCTAATCGATATTTCAAAGCTCAAATCCTTGGAAATGCTCATGACGCTGTACAGCAATGTATTTGCCTTTGTCGGAAAGTGCAAACTTCGAGGCTGAAATCTCGGCATCATGAGTGAAAAAAATCCAATCATCACTGTTTAGGTGGCTGCTAAGAAGCTCGGTTTTCTCGTCGATCAGTTTTTCTGGGTATCTGTCGTATCCCATCGTAATGGGCAGGTGAAGCCAGGAGGCTCCCGGAATGAGGTCTCCGGCAAAAAACAGCCGAGCGGTTTCACCCTTTATTAGGCTGTGCATTTGGCCAGGGGTGTGGCCCTCCGAGTAGACGAAGTCAAGGTAAGGGGATAGTTCGGGGCATTGCTTTTCGACGACAATCAGGCGCCCACTGGCTTCGAGCAGTCCAGGCAGTTCGGGGATAAAGCTGGCGCGATCACGTGAATGGGGTGACTTGGCCCTGGCTAAGGCCTCAGCGCCGACGACGTATTTTGCATTGGGAAACAACAGCCCCTCTGCTCCAGCTTCCCTGTCTTTAAAGCTGGGTAGAAGTCCCCCAGCGTGATCGAAGTGTAAGTGAGATAAAACGACGTAGTCGATGTCGGCCGGAGATTTTTGGATCTCTTCGAGGGACTCCAGTAGGCGATGGCGTTCTGGCGTTTCGACTCCGTATCTCTCTGCAAGCTCTGGTGGGAAGAAGGCTCCAATGCCCGTCTCGAACAAAAACCGCGGACCCTTTTCGAATTCAGCGTACAACGCGCGGCACTTCAATCGAATCCGATTTTTCGAGTCCGGCTGTGTCCAACGCTCCCACAATGCTTTCGGGGCGTTGCCAAACATGGCTCCGCCATCGAGCTTCTGAGAGTTCCCTTCAACCGACCACAGTTTCGCTTTCATTGTTTCTAGCCCTACTTTTTACAGACCTTTTTCAGTTTAGCATCCACGGTAAGTGTGACAGTGGACCAGGTTTTAGAAACGCCGTCTTTCCCTTTATGTAGATCTTTGCATGCCTTGTGGATCCCTTCGAAAGGTCCAAGCATGTCAAATTCAAGGATGTCGATGTCTCCTTTGGCGCTAAACTTTTCGCCCGACAAGGTGTAGCTCAAGTCGACGGGTTTTTCGGTTCCATTTAAGCGGAGTTGCAGCTTCATAGTTCCTTTGTCGCCTTTGGGTAAGCTGATCACCTTTCCCGAGATTTTTTTAACTTTTAAAAGTTTGAAGAAGTGTCTTCGAATGGTTTCGTCACGCCCAGGGTTAGCTGTATCCACAGAATTGGGGTCAATTTCAAACTGAGTCGCCTCAACATACTCGCGAGCGCTTTTTGCCGTGGTTGGGCCGGTCTGCTTATATTTAGTGAATTTTCCTGGGACACCGGTCTTCTCGGTAAATTTATAAGCGATGAACCCCACTTGCGAATGGTTTTTATCCAGTTCGAAATGACATTCGTCGGAATAAGCAAGAGGTCCGGCTAGTAAAATGATGAGGCTAAGGTATTTCAACATGAGATCTCCTATACTTTTAAATCTTCTGGGCCAAATGAATGCGGGATTAAGTCGACCAACTTTACCTGGTTCTGAATTCCCTTGAGGTTGGCCATATAAACCATCGTGTTTTCATCGGAAAATTCACGTAATGACTGGCGACAAATACCACATGGAGAAGCGGCTGGGTCGGTGTCTGTGACGACGACGATGAATTCGATTGTTCCGGCGCCCTCTTTTGAGATCCAATTGGATAGGGCCGATCGCTCGGCACAAGCTCCAGCTCCGAAACTGGCGTTTTCAAAATTGCATCCCGAATACAGCGTTGAAGATCCTTTTGCTTTTAGGCAGGATCCCACAAGAAATTGAGAGTATCTTGCGTAGGCATTTTTTCGGACCTGGGTCGCTTCTAAATAGGCTTGTTTTACAATTTCTGATTCAGACATGCCGTTAAAATAGCACAAGGCGATGAGGGGTGTTAGTCACGAATCAGGGCCGGTAACACGTCGAGCTGAGAGCCTAAGCTGGGTTTATCTAAGGTGCGACAGGCTTGAATTGAGGGTGACCGATAGGCTTGGCGCTGGCAGGCTAGGCCTATGGAAATCAAAGGAAAGCATATCTATATTACAGGAGCAAACCGAGGGATCGGGCGCGCTCTAGCAAAGGCCTTTCATAAAGAGGGGGGCTTCGTACATATTCTGTGTCGAAATCCAGACGACTCGAATTTGGATGATCTGCGAGATGTCGATGGCTATGTGATTGAAAGGTTAGACGTCTCGACATCTCAGGCCATCGAGACCTTTATGAACCATCTGGAGGACTCTGGCGCGACCGTAGATATTTGGGTGAATAATGCGGGCATGCTGACTGGCGGATTGATCGAAGACCAAGATATGGATGAAGTCTATCAGATGATTCAGGTGAACTTAACCGCAGTCATTCACCTGACGTCGAAGGTTGTTGGATTGATGGTTCAGCAGCAAGGGTCGAAAAAAATCATCAATAATGCCAGCGTGAGCGGCGTTATGAATCTTCCTTTGGCGTCGACCTATACGGCCGCGAAATCCGGTGTTGTGGCATTTACACGAAGCCTTGCTGCAGAACTTGAAAAAACAAATATTTCGACACTGGCGTTGATTACACCTGGAATAAAGACCCGAATGTTTGATGAAATCAGCCAGCGTTATGGCGACAAGATGGATGTGTCCGGGTTATCCAGTATACCACCTGAGGATTATGCACGCGAAGTCATTCAGGCGGTGAAAGACGATCGCGATGAATATTGGCCAAAAGGTTCTGTCCGGTGGCCACTTCTGCTAGCCCAGCATGCTCCAAAGCTTTTCAAGCTTGGTGCAAGTCGCTTCTTCGACCGTAAGGATGGTTGACCCAAGCTTTGGTTTTGTATCCTACAAAGCCCCAAGCTACGGCGTGAACGGCCCATGTCAGCCACTGTGGGTCNCTGAAGTGCAGGATTCCAAACGCGGACCCGACCATGTATGTCGCCGGACCAGCAAAGGCAAAGAGGATTGGGGTGGGGATGTTCGGTTTTGAGGCCCAAGCCAAAGAGTGAAGCAGCGTCGTTGCGAAGGCAAACCACATCGAGGCCAGCCAGACAGGGATCAGCGGAGGCCAGTGTAGAGGAATGTCGGCATTGAAGCGGTAGATGTGGGCGAAGCTCATTGTCTGATCCAGTATGATTCCCAGAGCGGCGACTCGGAGAATCAGTCGGAGTTCGAGTTTTTTATTTTTAGAGACAAAAAGCATATGGATGGCGGCCAGGGCGAATGCTGGTAAAAACGCGATGTTCGATTTTGCTAAAAGAATTGTTCCGAACCAGGATGATTGAAAAAGAAGAAAGTTTACAAGCTGACGCTGGAAACGCATGTTCGCCTTTTTGTGGGTTGGTTCGCGTACCAATCATGATGCAAAACGACATTCCTTTATTCAAGTAAGCCTAGACCAATCGAAGATATTTGATTCGGTTGCAGTGTCAGTTTGTTCCTGATTTTCTCAGGACGATCGGCTTGATCAATGTGGGTGAGCAAAATGACTCCATATGTGCAGCGCGTAATATGCTGAATTTTTAGAGGTGTTACTGTCATGAATGTGTTGTTTCCATGCTTTTGCTGCGCATCAAGTCTATGAAATTTCAAGGTTACCTTCGGTTAAATGAAAAAAGCTCATAGGCACTGCCATTAATCGGCTTTACATAATGCGTCTGACTCAGATAAGACCTCATTGTTGGCATTGACCTTGCTGTTACAAGCCAATGTTCAATGTCAACTTTGCGAGGAAGTTGGTTTTAAAAATTCGAAAGTGAACAGAATAACTTAGGGAAATCTAACGAGGGGGATTTTATGAGATTATGGGTGACCTACGTGGTTGCATTCGGCATGTCTGCAGCGGCGCACGGCCAAACATCATCGACCACTGTGCCGCCAACCGTCACAAAGACAAATGCGGTAAAAACACAGACGGCGACTCTTGAGGTGAATGAAAATCCGGTACGGATTCGCCTTTATAATGAGGTGTTCGGTGCACAGTCTCAGCTAAACCGAGGTTCTATCGGTGAGCGAGAAGACGAGATTGGTGGATACGGTTATATCCGAGTCGGACAACAGGTTTCAGACAATTGGGCTCTGTCTGGAAATATTCAGTATCTTTTTAGAACAACAGATCGTGACGACAACTTTGACTTTGAAGATCCATACATCATGGGTGTCTACACGGGTTTTGCGAACATCGGTACGGCAACACAAACAAACATCAGTCGAGTTTATTTGCCGGTTGGTGAGCCAGCTGAAGATCGTGGTCATCGTGTTCGTTTGCGCAACTATCATCTAATTAACCAAAACCTAGCTCGTGGATTTGCTGTCGGTTGGATGACTCGGACTCAGTTGGATATGTATCCGTCTGGCCGACCATCAGAAAGCCAGTCGTTTCAGGTGTGGAACGATCTTAGCTTAAGCTACTCTGGATTCGGTAAGTACTTTTCGCCATCAACCTCTTTGGGTTTGATCAGTGATTACTTTCCAACAGAGTCCGAACGGTCGGCGAACAGAGATCGCTTAGCTTTTTATGTGAATGCGAGCTCACAGGTGACGGATCAAGTTTCTTTAGGTTTTTCTTACGAACAAATTCATGATGTTCGTGCTGCTAATGGGAATCGCGTTCGTTCACTGTCAGCGTTTAATGAGGATGACACGTCGTCATACTACCTAACGCTTACAGCTAATATGTAAGTCTATTTGAATCTTGATTTCAAAATGAAACCGCATATCGTTAGGTATGCGGTTTTTTTATTTTTTAATCCCAATTTCATTCGTTGGCCTGGTTTATGTTTTAAGCTTTGGTTTCTATGGTGTGCCGCCATTGGGCAGTGCGCTTAACCCATCACATGGTGTTTGGCAGAACTCCACGGAACGCCTTGAGGATTCGGAAGTTTCTTTGGGCGCTAAATCGGAAGGTCAGGTTATTTGGGACCCGCACCGAATTCCACATATCTTTGCGAACTCGGAACGCGATCTGTTTTACATACAAGGTTATATTCATGCGATGCACCGTCTTTTCCAGATGGATGTCCAGTCACGAGTCGCTGAAGCCAGGGTTTCGGAGCTCGTCGGGCCCAAAGGGCTAAAGATGGATCGGTTCTTTTTGAAAATGGGTGGTCGACAAATCAACACTCGGGGGATCGAGCGAATCCTGGGGACCGACGAGTACGCAGCTATGCAAGCCTACTCGGACGGAGTTAACGCCTATATTGATCAGCTGACCGAGAAAACGAAACCGACAGAATACAAGTTTTTCGGCGTTTTCCCTGAAAAGTGGTCTCCGCGTCGAACCATATCGGTGCACACGATGATGTCCTTTCGGTTGTCTGGAAAAAGTTTTGACCTTTATCATACCGAACTGGCACAGCGGCTTGGCCTTGATGAAGTTAAGTATTTATATCCCTATTTTCCGAAAGACTTCGTCCCTGTTGCTCCGGGGTTTCGGTTGGATGCCGATGTTCCTAGATATAATGACAAGGGGTTTGTCTCGTCCTTCAAAATGAAAGACGAGTGGCTTGAGCCATTTTCTGGTGCTGGAAGCAATAATTGGGCGGTAGGACCATCCCGTTCGAAGTCAGGCAAGACGATCATCAGCAACGACACTCATCTGCGCTATTTATTGCCAGCGCTTTGGTACGAGATGCAGTTGAAATCCCCTTCGATTGATGTTTACGGGGCCGGCTTCCCTGGGGCGCCCGGTTTGATGATTGGATTTAATCAATTTTTTGGTTGGGCTGTGACCAATGCTCATGTGGACATTGTTGATTGGTTCGAATTGAAAACCAAAGGTCAGACCTATCTAGTGGATGGCGAGTGGAAAGACTTTCGTGTTCACCCAGAAGTCATTCGAGTTCGAGGTGCCAGTGACGAGTCTTTCCAGCTTCTAGAGTCTGACTTCGGATTTGTCTTAGACGAAGCGAAAGATAAGGCTTTGGCCGTTCGGTGGCTGCTACACGATGGTGTGAACGGGTTTGGTGCCTTCTACCACTTGAATCGCTCGAAGACCTTTTCGGAGTGCCAATCTGCTATTGCTGGTTATATTGCGCCGGGAATGAACTTTATTTGCGGGGACGCGGACAATATAAGCATAAAACATCAAGCTAAGGTGCCGCGCCGTGAGTGGGGGCAAGGGCGGTTTGTGCTTGATGGGACGGACTCGAAAAACAACTGGAAAGACTATCTACTTGCTTCAGAGTTGCCTCATATCGAAAACCCGGCGTCGGGATATGTTCTTTCAGCAAACCAACATCCAGCTGATGAAAAATACCCCTACAGTTTGCAATGGGGATATTCTCCGTCTTTTCGTGCTGGACGGATTCAAGAAATATTGGCCGCAAAGAAAGATCACACGCCGGAGGACTTTGTAAACTATCACTCGGACAATAAAAATGGCGAGGCTCGGTTGTGGCTTCCAGGACTGTTGTCTTCTATGGAGTCGAAGATCACTGAGGAGGCTCATCGAAGTCTATTCGAGCGGTTAAAGAAGTGGGATTATTTTGTCACTGCTGAAAGTATTGAAGGAGCCTTTTTCTACTTCTGGAGGAAAAACATCTTTTCGGCCCTTTGGGATGATGAGCTGGGTGGTCCTGAAAAGCGTCAAGTTAGGCGCTATCCGAAGCGCCGGACATTGGAGCTCCTATCTGGAGCGACGGTTGAGCCGCGGTTAGCGAAATACATTGATGATGTTTCTACCGAGCAGCGAGAAGACCTTGGTGACATAGGCTATGCTAGTTTTGTTTCAACCTTTGAGCAGATGGCAAGAAAGTTTGGGCGTGAAGTTTCAAATTGGGGTCTGGATAGAACGCGCCCGACACAGATACCACATATGGGGAAGGTGCCTGGTTTAGGCTCAAAGCCTTTTCCAATGGGGGGAAGCTGGGCTTCTGTTAATGCGAATTGGTCAGATCGTGGTGCCACCTGGCGTATGGTTGTTGAGTTTACCGACCCGGTGACAGCCTATACGCAATATCCTGGAGGACAGGTCGGTAACCCGATGGATCGAGATTACGAAGCCTTTGTGTCCGATTGGTCTAAGGGTAAGGCTCGGCGTTCGCTTTATATGACCGGAGGCGAGAAATTGGCTGGTGATTTTCATTTTTGGAAGGTGAATCCATGATCTATTTAGCTTTCCTTGTGTCGTTTCTGGGGACCTTGCTGCACTGGTGGGTTGGACTGCTGGGGGTTATTGTTCTTGGCTACTTTGCATCTCATTGGAAGGAGTCAGCCTTAGCTGGTGGGACCGCCATGGGCTTAACATGGCTTATTCAGTCGTTTTATTTGGATGCAGGGAATGAACACATTGTATCGCAACGAATGTCCGCGGTTCTTGGGCTGGATGTCAGCTGGGGCGTGTTTCCTGTCTTGTTTTTGGTCGCCTTTTTACTTGGATTCTTTGCCATGGCTTCAGGTTTGGCGGTCAAGCGTGGGTTTGGCGGGTAGCTGGGGCTCAATCACTTTCTTTGAGGGGCGTTTGAGCTTTTTTGGCTTGTGGATTTGCCGTTCAGATTTTGCGCAGATTGTTTGGGGTCATCAGTTGTGGTATTCTGACGGCAGCTATTCGGCAAAACTGAAATAGACCGATTTCGAGGTTCATTTTGGAAAATATCTCAATTTTAGGTTTTTACGATCCCGTCAGCAGTCTAACACATTATTTGGCGGCCCTGGGCGTGGTGATTGGGTCTTATTTTTTGATCGCGCGCGGACGTGGAAATAAAGCCAGGGTTTCTGCGCTGATTGTGTTTTCTTTTTGCCAAGTGTTCTTGTTTTCGATGAGTGGCACATTTCATCTTTTGCCGGAGGGCTGGGACTCGAAGTATGTTTTGAAGGTTCTGGATCATGCGGCCATTTGGACGATGATTGCTGGTAGCTTTACTCCGATTCATGTCATTTTAATGCGGGGCTTGTGGCGCTGGGGGTTTTTGGCCGTCATATGGACAATTGCCATTACAGGCTTGGTTTTGAAAACAGTGTATTTCTCTGAGCTTCCCTATCACTGGAGCATTATCATGTATCTTGGGTTAGGTTGGATGGGGGCCTTAAGTTTCTATAAAGTTTCTACCATGTATGGAATGAGGAAGGCCTTTCCAATTATATTAGGTGGTGCTCTTTACACATTTGGTGCGATTATCGAGTTCGCCAATTGGCCTGTTATTGTTCAAAGGGTTTTGGGTCCGCACGAATTGTTTCATATCTTTGTTGTTCTTGGGGCCTCCAGTCATTGGACCTTTGTGTATTTGTGGGCGAATCAGCCTGTCCACAACCAGATCTTTTTTGAGGTCATCGAGCGCGAGGCGGAAGGGCGCTTCATAGCCCAAGCTCGCGGGGAAAATCTGCGAATTGAGGCTAAGTCGATGCGTGCGCTTAAGCGAAAGATTTCCTACGTCTTTCGCAAGCGATACCGGGATAAAATCCATCCAGAGTCCGTCACTTTGAGGGTCTCGAAGGAAGAGTCCATCGAATTTGGCCGTGAAGGATCCTCTTAATCTTTCAAGCGGTTTTCATTTACAAAAAATATTGGCGTAAATCTGTATCTTCAGCCTGATCTATTTTAATTTCTTCAAAACAAAGGGGAAATGGAATGTTTCGTGCGCTAGGGGTTCTTAGTTTTGTCTTGATGTTCGGGCTAAATGCATCCTCGCAAGAGGGGCCACGTGTTCGTGATATCGGGGTTTTGGGTTTGTTTTCTCATGATGTTTTCGCTTGGGATCACGAGAATGAAGTTAATTCAGAAAACGGCGTTTTAGACCTGAGTACTATTTTTGACTATGATGACGGCAGCCGCTGGAAAAAAGGTGGAAATCCTAAAAACGAAGAAAATGCGCCCGTTTATACGTTTACGATGGAGCTGGTTGAGTACTACCTTTGGAAAAGCGATTCCATGTCGAAGGAAGAAGCCCGCAAGGAAACAGTTAAGTATTTTATACAACAAGTGTTCGAATCCTATCAGCGGCTGGTCGGAGCGCCCTTTGATCATCAGCCCCTACTAGGCTCGGTGACCAATACGGAGCAGGCCGTCCTTCGAGGAATGCATGATATTCTGCCGGGTTGGATTAACCTTTATCGTAACGGTCGCATCCGTCCTTATAAAGTGACTTCGTTTTTTACGNGGAAAAAGCGTCTNAATGAATGGGAGATGCAGCAGNGNATTCCTCATTTTAANGGNGAGTACGANCCTGAATACGAAGANATCAATGTCATTTTNGCNCGNATTAACCTAAAGCAGATTGATGCAGACTTTATCGCNGCGTTTTCGCCTTNCACTCAGCAAATGATGCTTCAGCAGCTGAAAGAGTTTGGCCAAGGGAATATTGCCTTTTCTGAGCTTTCGTTTGGTTTCCACTTCAACGAATTGATTGCGAAGTCCATCCATCCGCAGAAAAGCCACTGGTTGCCGCAAGCTTCGGTATCTGTTGGCCCATCGGGGCAACGCTAGGATGAATCAATTTATGAGGTGCCTGCTTCTACTTGCTCTACTTGTGTCATCGCCGGCTTGGGCTAATCAGCAGATTTGCTCAAGCATTGTTCCATTTCAAAAAAACAAGCTGATGGTTTTGAACGAAATCGTAACCGAGCACCTGCATTATCCAACTCTTCATGATTTTAAGGCTGACACGCGAATCATCGAGTACCAATTTGGCGCGATGCCGAACCATTTTCGCGCAGGCCGAGAAGGCCATTTGATCTATCAGCTATTGCTTCACTACCTCGAGTTTAGCACAACGATTTATTATGATTCTGAGACCTCGGAAATCGTCGAAAATAAAATGTATCATGCTTGGTGAGTTTTATAGCTTAGTCGAATAGATTTAACTGAGACTCATCATCCTCCGGGGCCGTTCGGAACCGAACGCCCATTCCTAGTAGTCGGACGGGGCGTTTTCCTCGAAGAAAGCCTTCCTCAATTAAGGGAAGAACCGTATCTAGGCCAATTAGTTCGGGGGCGGCTGTTTCGACCGTTGTTTGTTTGAAATCGTTGAACTTCAATTTTACGTAGATGGATTTGTAGTCGGTGTCCATGCCGGGGCGCTCAAGCCGTCTGAGTAGTTCGTTGAATAGGTCGGGGGCCTGCTGTAGGACCTGGTGAACAGTCTCAAGGTCTTCGGAATAGGTGGTTTCGACGCTCAGGGATTTTCGTTGTCCGCCCGTTTCGACGGGCCGGTTGTCGATACCACGAGCTAAATCGAAAAGTCGTGTTCCCCATTTGCCAAATCGTTGGCTGAGTTCATGGACTTCAAATTTACGTAGATCGCCGCAGGTCACAATTCCCATCAGTTTTAGCTTTTCTTCTGCCTTGGGGCCAACACCGGGAACTTTGCGAACGGGTAGTTCGGCGACAAATTGATCCACGATGGATGGCGCTACTGTGAACTGGCCATTTGGCTTTTTCCAATCGCTGGCCACTTTTGCTAAAAATTTATTTGGTGCGATCCCTGCCGAAGCCGTCAATTGGGTTTCCGAAAAAATCGACTTTCTAATGTCGGCCGCGATTTTCGTTGCTACCCCATCAAAGAGTTCGCAACCTGTGACATCCAAATAGGCTTCGTCCAAAGACAAGGGTTGAATAAGGTCCGTATAGCGTCGAAAGATCTCCCGCACATGTGAGCTCTCTTTTTTGTATTTGGCAAAGTTTGGTCGAATAAAGACAAGGTCCGGGCATAGTCGGGCGGCTTTTGATGATGGCATAGCTGATTTTACGCCATACTTACGAGCCTCATAGTTCGCTGTTGTGAGGACNCCTCGTGAGTTTGGTGGACCTCCCACGGCGACGGGCCGACCCTTAAGTTCTGGGCGGTCTCGGACTTCTACAGCCGCGTAGAAGCAATCCATGTCGATGTGAATAATTTTACGTNGATTCATTTAACGGGGAGGTAGATCTCAGTATGGACTTGTGACTCGTTGACGTTATCCGGTCTGGTTCGGTAAATCTCGTACATCGGTGCTTTTTTATCAGGCCGGGCTTTCTTCATTCTTTGATGGCTAAAAGCTGCAGCCCAGGCATTTCCAAGGTGGGTATAGCGTCCGAGATGGTCGACTTGGATCGCTTTATGGTTTAGTACCTCTCCCCATTCAAGGTCTTGTGTGCTGCTTGGTTTATCCTTGTAGATAAATCCAGCGGTGTAGTCGCAGGATTTATCGACGATGCCGTATTTGTGGTAGATGGCAAAGGCGTGAATGGGCTTTGGGATGTCTCCGGATCTTCGCAGTTGGTCGAGCTCTGTAAAGTGCTGACTCATGACTGGACCGATATCCTTGGTCGCACACTGCTTGCGTTGTCCGAGATAGAAAAAACCCGGCTGGGCTTGTATAGAGTCTTTAACCATCGTTTTGCTTAATACATGCCCTTGTTCGATGTACTCTTTCAGCATAAATAGACCGCGCTCATAATCAGAGCCAACAAATTCGGTCATTGTCTTTTTAAAGGGAAACATAAAAAACGGAAGTTGGCCTGCCATCGACCATTTTAATTCGATGGAATCCTCCGACGGATCTAGTTGAAAAAGAATCTGACTTTTCGATTTCCAAGGTGAAAAAATTTGAAGGTCGAATTCGAGCTTATTGGCGGAGCGATTGGTGATAGTCATCTGTCCGGANCCGATACGCTGNCCCGACCAAGTCTGCTTATGTCCCACTTTTCCTGGCGCGCCGTCGACCTTAAAGTCACAATCGGGTTCGATACAGATCCAAGGTGACCACTGTGGCCACAGGGAAAAGTCACCGAGGACTGCGGTTAGGTGGTCTNTTGTTGATCTGATGGGGACAGTTCGAGTGACATCGAAGGGAATAGATAGCATTCAAAGCTCCTGGGTCTAGACACCTCGGCAAAGCTTTAAGCTATCACTTTTGAACGTATTTGATATCTTTTTTTGGAAGATANGGAAGTGGGTTGATTGGCTGTTTGTCGCGAATCAATTCAAAATGTAGGTGGACACCTGTGGCTCGTCCAGTGGCTCCCATGCCACCCAATCGTTGCCCTGGNTCGACCCAGTCGCCGGTTTTTACATCCAACGAATTGAAATGCGCATAAAGTGTCGCCCATTCGCTGTTGAATTCAAGGANGACCATTTTTCCGTAGCCACGATAGCGTTTGCCCGCGAATACGACGCGTCCGGCGTGGGCCGCTAGGATTGCGGTATTTCGCTTCGCTGCCAGGTCGAGGCCTTGGTGGGCAGGGTTATAGGANGGTGCAAAAAATTGGGTGAGTCGTGCGTGCTTTACTGGCCACTCCAAGCGAAACTCCTGCGAGCTCAGGCCTGGCGAGTCCCCTAAGGAAAGGCTATTGTACTGGTTGTATTGATCAGGAGTTTTGTAGTTGGGCCCACGATAGGACGAGCAGCTTACAAGCAGTGCTCCAATAAGGATTAGGATGTATAGGGCCGGTCGCATAGGACTATTTTAGCGCCAATTCTGGCTGGTACAAAGCGAGCCCCAGGTAACTGAGGCTCAAGTCTAGGAATGAATCACTTATAGATCGGAAATTGAGTGCAAAGCTCGCGAACTTGCCCGCGAATGCTTTGAATTTTAGATTCATCGGTCGGGTTTTTCACGACCTGTGAGATCCACTCGGCGACCAATTTCATTTCGCCCTCTTTCATCCCGCGAGTTGTTAGGGCCGGAGTTCCGACTCGAATACCGCTTGTTACAAAGGGAGAACGCGTCTCATTTGGAACGGTGTT
>NYZX01000046.1 GCA_002686065.1 Pseudobdellovibrionaceae bacterium
CTGGCGCGAGGCATCCTGGCGCGAACGGTTTAAGACCTATTTTCACTCGCTGGCCTGCTGTGGTTGTGCGGAACACCTACGAGAGCTCCACCGACTCAGGCACTGCAGCCGAGAGGCCTTTGAAGAACGAACGAAATGTTGTGAAAAGCGACTGAAAGCGTTTAACGAACAGCTTGTGGATCAACTGACTAAGAATCCAGGTAAGTCGCCTTGCTCCTCGCGTTCAAAAAAAACAGAGGAATAACGACGCGAAAACGCTGGCCGTCTTCGTCAACCATTTCAAAACTACCGCGCATATTCCCGGTACTGGTGCTGAGTGGGCAAGCACTTGAATAGTTAAAGCTTTGCCCTGGCGAAACCGTCGGTTGCTCACCAACAACTCCCGGACCGCGAACGTCTTCAGTGACGCCCATACCGTTTCGAATAATCCAGTGCCGACTTAACAGTTGAACCGGGCTCTGGCGGTGATTTGTGATCGTCACATGATAAGCAAAAAAGAAGTGCTGATCTTCGGGGTCTGAATTCCCTGGAAGGTACTCAGGAATCACGCATACCTCGACACCCTCGGTGACTTCCCGATATTCGCACTTGTACATGCGCTTTGTCGACGATGGTGCTTGATCAGCCAGGCTCTGGTCACCTATCTGTTGGCTCATTTACTTTCTCCACATCAGCTGCCCTTAAGCGACCTCGATCCAAATAAAAGATGTGATCGGCGAGAACATCAATATCCGCTTTATCATGAGTAATCAGTAGCGTAGGGATATTGTGCTCTGTAATGACCGATTTAACAAGTTCTCTTGCTTGTCGGCGCGATCCCGTGTCCAAAGAGGAAAAAGGTTCATCCAAAAATACATAGCGCGGATGCCCCACCAAGGCCCTTGCCAGGGCGACCCGTTGTTTTTCGCCACCAGATAAAGGCCCGACAATGTCTTTTTTTCGTGCCGCCAGATCAACCTGCTCAAGTAGCCGAGCCAATTCAGCTTCATCACGTTTTAGCCCTCGCGCTTTTTGCGCAAACCTCAGGTTTTCAATCACCGACATATGAGGGAATAACTCGTAGTTTTGAAAAACCACTCCAAAGCGCTTTTCCCGATAAGACATGCTCGTGAAATCTTGACCTTCGTAAACCCACTTCATCCCAGGCACCACTTGCAAGCCGACCAAGGAGCGCAGAACCGTTGACTTACCAGAACCAGAAGGCCCCCACAAAGCGGACACCCCATGATCCGGAAGCTCCCAGCGCGGAATATCCAACTGAAACGGACCCAGTTGGCAACTAAGACCTGTGACTAAAGACACGTACGACCCCTCCGATAAAAAGCCAATTCACAAAACCTAAAGTAATCGTCCACAAAATAACGATGGACCCCAAGTCCAGTCGGTAACGCTCCAGCAGGCCCTGAGCAAGCACCGCCAAGGTGAGCTCTTTTCCCGTCATCAACTGCACCAAAGCGAACTCACCGATCACCCAAAAACCCATCACACCGGCAATGAACCCAACCGGTGAAACAAGCTGCGGACGTAGAATATCCCAAAAGATTTGAGACCTTCCTGCCCCCATCACCTTGGCCATTTCAACCTGAGACTGCAACCGCTGCAGCGCTGGATCTAACTGCCAACGATATAGATAAGGAAAAAACAAGATGGAAAGGCCTAAAACCAATGACACCAACTGCAAGTAAGGCTGATCACCAAATAACAGCATCAACCCAAACCCAACGACAACGGCACTCGGAGCCGACAACCCCTGAAACACTTTCCGTAGTTTTCCCCATGGCGACAGGTATCCCATACACCAACACAAAAGCACCGAAACGAATGAAGCGGCAAACCCCAGATACAGGCTCTGGAAACTAAGAACCCAAAAGTGCCCTCCTAGCTCGGACAACAGGTGAAGCTGCGTCAATGCCGGAAGGACTCCGGCCAGCTCACTAAAAAGGACCAACAGTAATGGCGCCAAGCAAAAAGCGAACACCATCGGCATCGGCCATCGCCCGAATTGAAGCAGCTCCGTGACGACAGATTCGTCGTCTTGCTTCGGCAACAACCAGATAAAGCACGAAACGAAGAACATCTCGAAGAAAACGTAAAACAGGGCCTGATTCCAATCGTTATAAACGCGCACTTTTTGATACACCAGAACTTCGAAGCTCATCGTTTGATCGCCACCAAGAATCAACGGAATAGAAAAACTGGTAAAGCACATGGAAAACACAAGAAAGAACAAGATGGCTAACTCACGCCACAAACGTCGTAATATGATCGACCCGACAATCATTTTGTAAGGTGCCGACTCGACCGTGGCTAATTCGATCATGCCTTTCAGCCGCATAACAACCAATTGATAGACACCAACGGCAACAAGGCCGACATTCATCAAAGCATGGCAAAACACGACCACACCAAGGCCCAAGCTAGACAACCCCAGCCAATCGGTTACCTGCATTCCCGTCAACACAATCATCAAAGGAGGAAAGAACCCTGGAAGCAGCAAAGCCAACATCAGCCACTTGGTCCAACGGCGACCACTACTTAGTAAAAGCAGAGCCAAAAAAAATCCTATGACCAAGGAGATCGAAGCGCTCGTCGCACTTTGAATCGATGACCACACTAATGTGGACTTCCACTCACTAAACGGCGGCAGCTCCATTCGTCCCAGGTAAGTCAGCAGACTTAACAGCGGAAGTACAAAGACCCCAAAGAACAGACTTTGCAGTAACCTTAAACGTCTCATTTTCTTAGAAGCAGATCCCACCGCTGCAAGATCTCAAGTTGCTTCTGAGCCAAAGGCTCAAAACGATCTGCCGGGAAAGTATCCACCTTAGGCAGAAAGGCCTCGAGCTTAGCGAAGCTTTCTACATGGCGAACCGGATACATATAGTTCCGACTAGCAATCACCGACTGCGCTTCTTCCGTTAGCAAAAAACGCAAGAAGCTTTCAGCCAGCTCGCACGAAACACAGGAGGCCGGGATAGCCATCAGCTCGATTTGCATCGGGTGCGGGCCATCAAATTGGACAAAGGCGTAGTCCGTCTCTTTTTCCTCGATGCGATGGTAAAGAAGTGAAGTGGCGTAGGAAAACACAAAGTCCGCCTTACCTTTTTGAAACAGCCCATAGCTGGTCGACCAGCTCGGCGCAAACCTAAGACCGTTTCGCTTAAGCTTTAACAGATACTCAAAACCGTCATCTTCACCAAAGTGGCTTAAAACCCAAAATAGAAATTGCATCCCAGGCGTACTGGTTCTGGGGTCCTGTAAAGCAATTCGATCATCCCATTTTTTATCAAGCATCCCTTCAAAGTCTTTAAAGGGTTGTGTTCGACTCGGCCGATAGATAAAGCCCATGGGCGCCCAATCGAAAGGGATAAAGTGCCGGCTCGGCCAGTCATGAAATCGTTCAAACCAAGTCGAGTGGTCCACATCGACTTCTTTCCATTGAAATCGTTTTTCGGCCGTAAACTGAGTCAGCTGATCCAAGCCAATAACAAGATCCGGTGGTTGATCTTTTTTTAACTCCATCCGCTGAAGAATCAAACCGGCATCCCCAGCCGAAACCAAATCAACCTTGCACTGACACTTCTTTTCGAAGGCTTCAACCAAACGAGGACCTGGCCCAAAAGAGCTCACAAAGCTATCATATGCAAATACGCGGAGACGCGGACCGGACGGAGCCCCGCCACTATTGATTATCAATGCTCCGCCAACAAGAACAGCAGCGACAAGCACCCCGGCTAAGATGAACTTTTTGTTTACCACCAAATGCCCCGGTGTCGTTTAAAGAAGAAATAATCCATCCCAAGGCATCGACCAGCGCCCATCCAGGACAAAGTCAACATGACGGCAAAACTAAGGTTGTAGGCTAAGTTTAAGTCCGGTGGGTTTAGGTACATAAAGTTCAATGCCAACAATGCACCGACCAGCCCTAGAGGCCTCACCAGGAAACCGATGATCAACCCCAGTCCCACGACAAAATACAAATAGGTAAAAACATAAGAGAAGATCTCCCACTGCGAGACGACAATTCCCTCTAAAAACGATTTATACCAAATGGGCGCAGCACTTCCTGGAACCCACTCTGAAATCATTGCGGCCAAGCGTGGTTCGGTTAAAAAGCCGTTCGAAAAATTCCCCAGGGCAACATCTAGTGACATATACCCAACATAAATACGCAAAAACGCCAAAGGCACCAGGTGACCAACGTAACGGATACTTTCAACAAAAGAAGAGATCATTTTTTAGATCCTCGATAGAGTTCAATCACTTCGTCCATCATTCGGTGACGGACGCAATAAGTCAACGACTGGCAACTACAGCCCTCTTTGGGGGCATAGCTGTTCAACAAAACATTTTTCGCATTGGGCTTTTCTTGCTTTACACACCGCCCGACCGTGCGAAATGAGCCAATGGGAAAACATCACCCAATGCTCTTGAGGAACAAGCTCGTTCAGCTCACGCTCAAGAATTTCTGCGTTGGAGCCCTTAACAAGCCCCAAGCGATTCGACAAACGCGTGACATGAGTATCAACAACGACACCCGAAGCAATATTAAATGCATTTCCCAATACAACATTCGCCGTCTTACGTCCCACACCAGCCAGTGCCACCAATTGATCAAGATCCTCAGGAACAAGGCTACCATGACGCTCGACCAAAGCCTGGCAGCAGGCTTTAATATTTTTCGCCTTGTTGCGAAAAAAACCAGTGGTTCTGACATCCTCTTCAAGCTCTTTTATATCAGCTTCGGCATAGTCCTTCGGTGTTGGATATTTCCTAAACAGGGTTTCAGTAACAATGTTAACTCGTTCGTCTGTGCACTGCGCACTAAGAATCGTCGCTATCAACAACTCGTGCGGTGTCGAAAAGTTCAATGCACAATGAGCTTCTGGGTAGTAGTGCTGAAATAGTGATATCAGCTCGAGAATCCGCTGCTTTTTTGCGACCTTAGACTCTCGGCCTCGAAACCTGGACATTTCAAAAGTCCCCTATTATTCCAATTGGTTAGGCTGGCAAAACTAGCACTAATGTGTGGCCATCGCCACGTTCAATTAATTAAACCAAGTTTTTAACTGTTGTTCTCAAGCCATGTGTCTAACTGGATGTAAAGATTTTATGCTCCAGCCTGTCGGCATGTCTGGATTTACCGCAGCATCGTTCGCGATTTTCTGATTCCACCTTATACTTAAAGAATTCGTAGGAGGACTAAATGAACCTTGAGCCGCGAGCTCCACACCCATCGGAACTAAAAGGACTTGTCCATTTCCTGAACCAGGAACTTCGCCATCACTGTGACTGGTCTATTCAACAAGAGTACCCGAGCGTGTTTTCCCAAAAAAACCTACACAACCTAACGATCATCGCGGATGACGATAAAATTTTGTCTCATGCAGCTACAACACACCTTATACTTAAAAACGTGGTGGGCATTTTCAAGGCGGTGGCCTTAGGATCTGTCGTAACGAATCAGTCATCAAGACGCCAAGGCTACTCATCTAAGGTGATTGAAACAACCCTGCAGAAGGCCACGGCCAGCGGAGCAGACTTCGCTATTTTGTGGGCTGAAATCTACGACTTTTATCGCAAACTGGATTTCGAACTCGCGGGACAAGAAAACAACTTTCTTATCGAACCGTCGAAGCTTCAAAGCATCACTAGCACTCATCGCGTGCACAAAGGCGCTAATGTTGATCCAGCAGCTATTTTGCGCCTTTATATGAAACACACCGTTGGCGCAGTCCGAACCCTTGAAGACATTCGTGAGTATTTAAAGATACCGAACTCTAACGTTTACACACTTTGGGATAAATCCAATCAACTGAAAGCCTATCTCGTCGAAGGAAAAGGGGCCGACCTTTCAAAGTACGTCCATGAATGGGGTGGTGACGTCGACTCCATCCTTGAGTTACTAAAGCATGTCTCATCAGAACAAGGTGAAATCAGCTTTTTAACAGGACCACAATCCCAGGGGCTAAACCGCCGTTTGACCGACCTAGGTCTGGTTAACCGAGAAGGCTTCCTTGGAATGATTCGAATCCTAAACCCTGATAAGTTTTTCCCAAAAATTACTCGGTATGCTCAAGCCCTAGGTCATGAAGAATTTTTGCTCGAGTACAAAGAAGGGCTATACTATTTTGGTAAGGCCAATCAGCTGTTTAAGACCGATAGTCATGCGGATATTGTGCGCTTAATTTTTGGCCCGCAGAAGGCGAGCCAGCTTCACCAATTTGACGATGAATCAAAGGAGATGCTGGAAGCCATCTTCCCACTTCCATTTTGGTTTTGGGGTTGGGACTCGATTTAAACCTTGGCAAATGATTTGCCAAGCGAGGAGCTCAGGATGAAAACCTCGAAGCACTACATTCAGCCACTCCTGTTAGCAGGTGTACTTACCTTGTGGACCGGTTGCTTTGAGCATTCAGGCGACCCAGAGCTCGGTGCAGAACTCAGCGCCGAGA
Organism: Pseudobdellovibrionaceae bacterium; assembly: GCA_002686065.1. Lineage (GTDB taxonomy): Bacteria > Bdellovibrionota > Bdellovibrionia > Bdellovibrionales > UBA1609. The sequence goes on from NYZX01000046.1 coordinate 6,456, forward strand.
CCCTTCTTACTGAAATTGAAAAGCCTTTTTACGATGTCGACATTTTAGATAAAAGCGTGGGTGAATCTTTAAGCTATGTGACAACCCAACGTTTTCAAGGAATGGCCGACTACTTCATTGTCTCTGAGCAAGGCTTTGAAATCACCAGCAAAGACGACTCAGACCCCGAATACGTCCTATTTAAAATCGAAAACGTCAATGTCTCCTACTCGGAAGGACAAGGTAAACTGACGGTCAAAGAAATGAGCCTCACGGTCCAACGCGCTACAGCTGCTGCAAGCCTCACCGAAAACGCCACGGTCCTCAGCAAAGCCAAAGAACAACTCAATGAGTACTTATTCAAAGCGTCACAAGTTCAGACCCAAGAAGAGGACGAAGGCCGAACGAGCCTGCACAACCTAAGAGTCGAGCAATACCTCGTTGAGGCCCCGGACAAAGTCAAAGATCGCCCCAACTGCAATGGCCTAAAGGATTGCTACCTTGAGACAACACGGGTCCGGTTCGACTTAGCCTTCCGCGACGGCGGCGACCGAGTCGAGAACGTCTACAACTATGACCTTTTTATCAGCCCACAGGTCCCNTTTTTTGCTGTTCCAATCTTCACAAACATTGGTTACTCAGGGGTCGTTCAGTTTTGCGTCCAAACTTGGATTCCAAATGGCGAAAATAACGTTCTTATTCGCGAGTGCCAAACTCTTGATGACTACTCGTGGGATTGATAGATTGAGGGTTCCAATTACCGGAGGACTCAATGATTTCACGTCTTGTCACTGCATTACTTTCACTTTCACTGATCGCTTGCGCTCANTCCCATTCGGGTGGAGCTAAAAAAGAAGTTGCTGCCAACGGCAAAGATTTTTATTCCTATCACGGAAAAATTTACTTCACAGGAAGCCCAACTCCGGAAGACTATGCCACCTTCAAAAAAATGGGTGTAACAACGGTCATTGATCTTCGCGAAGAGNCCGAAATCAAACCTTTGAAATTCAANCCCGCCGAGGAAGCCAAAGCCCTACAGTTGACCTACTACAACTACCCCGTCAGCCCTTCGGAGAAGTTAAACCACGATGTCATCCAAACCATCGAAACCACGTTTATGAAGCACCATAAAAACGAAAAAATTTTGGTTTATTGCTCAAGCGGAAACCGTGCGGCAGCTTGGTTCGGAACCCATGTNTTTCACAAACACAAAGACCAGCCTGAAAAAGCGATGTCAAAAGCTCGGTCCGTTGGACTTCAAAAGCCACAGATGGAAAAAAAGCTAGCCGACTACTTTGACGGACACAAGGATCAATAATGACCCGATCCATCGCTGTTATACTTTCTGGCTGCGGCTTTCTAGACGGNGCCGAAGTNACCGAAGCCACTTCGACGTTAATCCATTTAGCNCGGCATANTGCCAAGACTCAGGTGTTCGCCCCCGACGGTGACTTATCGACAGTCAATCACATCACTCAGGAAGCAAAAGGAGACTCCCGCAACGTCCTTGAGGAGTCTGCACGAATTTGCCGCGGAAACATCCAGGCTCTGTCGCAACTGAAGCTGGCTGATTTTGATGCCATCATCTTCCCAGGAGGGTTCGGGGTCGCTAAAAACCTGTGTGACTTTGCTGAAAAAGGCGCCAACATGAGCGTCGCTCCCGCAATTGCAAAGCTCATTCAAGAGGCCCACGAAGGCAGCCGCCCCTTAGGTTTTTTCTGTATCGCTCCCGCGCTGGCCGCCAAAGTGTTAGGCCCACAACAGCCCATGCTAACTGTCGGCGCACTGGACGGCACATCNGAGGCNCTGGCNTCGTTTGGGGCNGAAATGGTTGCCTGTGAAGTCACTGACTTTGTCACCGATCGACTGAACAAAGTGATTTCAACCCCTGCCTATATGTATGATGATGCGACTCCTTACCAAGTCTTTACNGGGATAGGCCGCGCCATCGATGAACTGATCGAGATGGCCTAGTGCAAACGATTGATCACGACCATTTTCTTCAAATCCACTTCAATGCGCCAAAGCAGGGAAACAGCTTTGGCGTCAATGAAGCCGAACAACTCAACAAGGCTCTTCAAACAAATAAGCCTCTTGTTTTCACCAACGAAGGCCGATGGTTCTGCGCCGGCGGAAACCTAACCAAATATCGAACAATGGATCGCCATGAAGGCATCAAAGCCAATCGCATCATCGCAGAGGCTCTTGATAAGCTATCGAGCCATCCTCACCCTACCATCGCCTGTATTACTGGTGACTGCTTCGGGGGCGGCATGGAACTACTAAGCGCTATGGATGATCGAATGGCCTCCCCTGAGTGTTACTTTGGCTTTTGGCAGCGACGAGTNGGNNTGAGCCTTGGGTGGGGCGGNGGCCAGCGTTGGCTTAAGCGGGTCCCAGAGTCCGCCTTGCGCCGACACCTTATGAATGCGAGCTCATTCACNGCCTACCAAGCCTACCGAGACGGCTTTATCGACAAACTCGCACCCGCCAACCAGCTTCTGTCTTTAGCGACGAAAATCATCGAATCTCACCTCAGCTTGCCCCAACAATCCTATCAATTCGTAAAAGTCACAGAAATCCAAAAAGAAACTGACGTCTTTGAAAAACTTTGGCATTCCCCAGAGCACCTTGAAAAGCTGAACAAAGGCCCTTCATGAAAATCATAGACGACCCTAAAGAGCTTCAAAATTTTTGCCTCTCGTTTTCTGGNACCATCGGATTCGTTCCAACCATGGGCGCACTTCACGCCGGACATATGTCNTTGATCGAACAATCNAAACAGCAAAACGACCTTTCTATTGTCAGCATCTTCGTGAACTCCACTCAATTTCAAAAAAAAGATGACCTTGATAAATACCCTCGGACGCTCGAATCCGATAAAGCTTTGCTTGATGCCGCCGGTGTGGACGTTCTTTTTTTACCCGACTTCGCCAGTATTTATCCCGACAACTACACCATCAAAGTCACCGAAAGTGACATCTCTGGCATACTAGATGGCGCTTCCAGGCCCGGTTACTTTGATGGCATACAGACAGTTGTCCTTAAGCTTTTAAATCTGACTCAAGCCACCAATTCCTATTTTGGAGAAAAAGACTTTCAGCAATGCTTAATCGTCGAAAAAATGGTGAAGAGCTTTTTTCTTCCTACCACGATTCATCGTGGATCCACCTTACGCGAGTCCGATGGTCTGGCTATGGCCTCGAGGAACCTTCGNCTGTCTGAGTCGGGCCGCAAGTTAGCCTCTAAAATGATTGAGACCGTCCNAAGCCAGCCGGACATCCAGTTAGCAAAGAAACAACTGACCGACCTAGGCTTCGAGGTGGATTATCTAGAGGACCATTTCAATCGACGCTTTATTGCTTGCTATCTTGAAGGCGTTCGTTTGATCGACAATATCGCTTGGCCACCTCAAAGTACCAAGTCACAATAAAGCGATTGCAAACAAAGGGAGTTACCATGGACAGACGTCTGTTTCTTTCTCAAGCCGCGACCGGCCTCGCCGCCACAGGGTTGGGAAGTATCGCATTAGCGGCCGACCACAAGAAGTCACATAAGCATGTCGAAGCCAAGAAAGTCAGTAAGAAATTAGCAACCCTCAACCGAGCACACCGGAAGACATTGATTGCGGCCCTAGCAGATGGACTGCCGCCAGCCGAAGCTTGCATTGAACATTGCCGACGAAGCTTAGCTAAAGGCGACAAGTCATTAGCTGAATGCCAATCACAGGTATTAAATATGGTGGCCGTGATGGAAGCCACTCGAAAAGTCGTCACTTACGACCACACCGATGAAGCCGCACAAACGGCTTTGGTAAAGTCGTGCTTTCGCTTTTGCACGCTTTGCCGTGAGTCCTGCAAACCTCACATCAAGCACCACAAAGAGTGCAAAGACTGCTTCCAAGCTTGCGAGGCCTGTATCGCCGCCTGCAAAAAGTACTTGGGAACCATGGCTGCCTAAGCCGCCAAAGACCCTTTGCCTGACCGACTCAACCTGAGACAGGCCTTCATTGGAGCGACCGCCCGGAAGGCCTCAAGGTTTCATGCCACACGACAACGCCATTTTTCTGAAACACTTCCTGTGCACTTCCCCAGTTTTTGTCAAACAGATGATCAATTTCACAATCTTTAAGACATTGAAATAACTTATTTTTTTAGAAATGCCCGGACTTTCCCGAAGAGTTCTTTACGAGGAGGCCCTGTGGCAAAAGCATTGATTCAAGCATCATCCCATTCAGACGCAAAACATCTTCAATCCCTTTTAGAAAAACACCTTGTGGATGTTCATCTGACCTTTGAAAAAACAAGCACTCGTTCGATGCTGAACTACGAGCCACCTTCTGTTCTTATTTTTGCACTACATCAATTCGAAGCGACCGATTTAGCTTTTTGTGAAGACCTCATTACAGCAGGCTTCGATCGCCCGATCTTAGTGTTATCACAAAAGGTTTTCACCAGTGCTGAGGTAATCAAAACACGCCAGATACACATGCTTGAAACCCCATTTACTGACCGCGATATTGTCGCCACGGTGAACAAACTACTGACAAACCCGAACAGTCCCGCTCAAAGGCATAAACGGTTTACCACCTCACAGGACGTCCGCATCGAAGCTATGGTCTCAGGTGTAATGACCACATCGCAAATGCTGAACCTTTCCAAAGGTGGCGCCTACATCGAGCTAGATGAGTTAGCTGGCTGGAATGAAGGCGAACTTGTTCGACTAAACATCCCCATGAAGGATCTGAATAAAAACCATACCATGCACGGCCGCGTCGTCTGGACAACGGCCCGTCACAAAAAAAGCGGCAAACCAGGGCTTGGACTTGAGTTTGTACCTAATGACGACGTTTACCGTCTACTTTCTGAAAACTTGTAGTTCTCCGCTACCTAATGGTAGCCTTGAATGGACGCATCAGCAGCGGGTCTAGATGGACCCCGGATTGACATCAAGGATGATAGCAACATGATTCAAGCAGCGGCACTTGCGCTGGCGGCCAGTCTTATGAGTTCCATGGGATTGGCCGCCACGATTAAAATGGATGTCCATTTGAAATATTCAAATTCGACGGGCAAAACCATCGAACAAATGGCTCAGGTAACTCTACCCAGTGATCCCCAACAGTGGCTGACGTTCATTCCACCCACAAAAAAAATCGCGCTCATTGGACGCATTCGCAAGCAGACGGCTGACGCCGCACAGGTCGAACTTCGCCTATTAAATGTAGACGCACCAAAGAACGCAAAAGTTCTAAATCCATCTATTATCATTCCTTTTGGCGAAGAAGCTCGCCTGGAAATCATCGAAAAAAGCCAACACCTCACCCTATCCCTGTTAGCCACAAAGACCCAGACCCTGGCTCACCAATAACATCCGGAAAACAGGACAGCTTAACCGATAATTTCAAGTCCACGCTGAATGAGGGTTTTTAACGGGTCACCTTGCCCTTGAAGACCTTCAAGATCTTGGCGAAGCTGGGCCGAAAGTTCCGTTGAAACACCATAGACAAGTTCAAGAAGCTCCAGTCGAAGCAACCAGTCTTTCGGAAAATCAGCCTTTAAGCGATGATAGACTTCTTCAAGTTCGCCCAATCGATCTTCAACAGAACTCTGCTCACGAACTTCGCGCACTAAAGCATAAAGCGGAACAAGCGGTTGATCCTCAGAAGTCACGTTACTGGTTTGGGGCTTCATAGCCACTTCGAACTCACCTGTTTCATGACGATAAGCCCCTCGGTCTGCGGCACCCCCAAAAACAGAGACAACCTCTGTCCCACAAGCCAAGTCAAACACACCCCAGTCCGGCTCAAAGAAAACCTCTGATTCACTAAAGACCTTACAGTTTTCAAAGGTGAAAACAAGCTGCCTATGCTCGCTACCCTGAGGCGCTGGCAGTATCCCAGTCAAGGTTCCCACCAATTGAATCCCAGAAGCAAACTCAAGCTCAACCGAGTTTCCAATCACTAAACCCTCAGCCACCAATTCCTTTTCCGATAGCTTCGACAACAAGCCACCCGACTTCAGCGGCCCCATCGGAGTGCTATAACCTTGGGGATGATGCTTCGGTCCATGTCCAGTTAACTGCTTGTCGTTGAAAGACAACTGCGACGGACCAGACAGCTTGAAAAAGACAATTTGATTGTCGTCTTCAATCATGCGCTCAACAACCCCACTAATTTGTAGACCGCTATCTAACACAAGGGTGTTTCGAGTTCTGGCTTTTTTTGCAACGTTCATTCCGTAGATACCACCACGGCGATAAGCCATACTGTCAGCTAACTCATCGATGATGGTTTCTAGGTGTTGAAAGTCTTCCGTATAGAACAACTGTGGCTGAGGCTTTGTAATGTCAAAATCGACTTCGACGGCACTCACATCCAGCAACCGGCGCGGGACATTGGCATGGATCGCATTATAACCTTCACTGACTGAACTCAACAAACCAGCGCCGTAGATGAGGTAATCATCCTGTTTTTTAAACAACCCGTACTCGATGGACCACCAACCAAGCCGACTCAGTTTCGTCGCTTCACTGACGTAACTAACTTTGGCGTTCGCTTCGTCTAATAAACGCTGAGCCTCGGCGATTTCCTGTTCAGTGCTTGAAGGATCCTCTTTTATATCAGAAAGACGTTTCACGCACAGATACACATCAAAATCTTCTTTCGAAAAAATCGCGTTGCGAGCGATCTCACCAAACTTATGCAGATACCGTGCGTAGTCCGGGTCCGCGATAATCGGAGCATGTCCTGCCGCCTCGTGCACGATATCTGGACTTGGTGTGTATTCCACATTTCCTGGACGACGGATATCACAGGCGATAGGCAATAAGCTTAAAGATAGAAACTCTAAAAACACCGCCGGAGGAATAAAGCCGGTAATAGAAACTGCTCTCCACCCCAATTGCTTTAGTTTTTCATCCATTTCATGAATGCGTGGGATCGAGTCGATGGTGATTCCTGTCTGCTTCAATCCATCGATGTACTTTTCGTGTGCATAGTCTTTGTAGAAATTCTTCGACACACGCATGATGTAGCGCCAGCTGGCCTGATCCATAGGACTATAAAGTTCATAGTCTTGGTCCACAACGTACTGTCTTAGGTAATCAGGGATTTCGCGCTTTAGTTTTTCCATGGAATAGGACTATCACGCAGCCCGATTCTTGTCTACGCAAGCCCCGGGGCACCCCTTTAAATGGCGCCCCTCTAAGAACCTGATATTTATTGGTTTTTTGAAATTAGCACATGGCCTGTATNGCCCTANGCCAGTGACTTANGGCCCTGNGATTCAATTAGTCTTGGTCGCGCTTTGCCGGAAGTAGGCGTCGCGTCTTAACGCTTTCAGCGTACAGTTCAAAACGCCCNGAAGCCTCTAGAAATGAAAAGGAACGCTCTTCACGGTAGACTTCCGTACCAGCTCCATTGANCTGAACTTTTGCGTANGTGGCCTGAAACCCACCAGCATCTTTTCCAAGGNTTTGNAGTTGAAAACCGCCCTGCTCCATAGCCAAGGTNGAATACTTGCTGCGNCCATCCATAATGAAGTCTTCAAACTCACCNATAGATAGACTGGCCATGGCAANGTGANCCGAAAATACAACCGCCAACAAAACAAAAAGCTTCATAGAGATCTCCTTAAATACAAGTACTTGAACAATAAAACAGTCGCTTACAGCCCTTTAAATTGAAAGGGCGATCTAACGAACAGAGAATGTTTACAGGAACCCGAGCTATCAAACTGGGTAGTTTTTTCACGTTCAAAGGCTGTTTGAACTCACCGAAGTGGCGTATTCAAATTAGGTTTCNTTGGTCACTGAAATTGGTTCCGACACCGAAGGCCATCCTTCAGAAGGTCTTCCTCGAACCCTTCTGGATCCGCCAGGCCATTGCGGACATCTGATAGTTTGGTACCTAAAACCAAATCAAAAGGTCCCCATTCCGGCTCAAAGAAGACCCTTTCANCTTTAAANACACGGCAGTTTTTAAAGNTNAAAAGCAAGGGTCGAAGCCCCTGATCACTTACCGCATCGGTTTGCGCNGTCAGAGTTCCAGTGAGCTCTATGCCCGATTGGAAAACCAAGTGCACGGCCTGCCCAACAACAAGACCTCGGCGACGCAGTTGGCTTGATGACATTGAAGATAGATCCGTCCCATCGGCAAGCAACCCGATCGGACTGCTATATCCCATCGAATGATAGCTTGGACCCTGTTGCTTTAACTGCTGATGGTTCAAAGATACCTGGGTTGGCCCCGAGAACTTGATAAAAACAACCTGGCCCGAATCCACGATGGTTGAATCCAGAACACCACTGACCTGCACCCCACTATCTAAGGTGAGCGTCTTAAATTGGGCCTCAGATACAGACAGCACAAGCAGTAGCTGAAGGAAAACAACCCAATTAAGNAAACGNACATTCAACACAGAGACTCTCCTGANGACGGAAAGCCACAAGCTATCATTAATACCTGACGGCAGAAACGAAGCCGAAGAAAAGTGAAATGGGAATAGGGGGTGTAAAGATCGTGGACACGAATCCTTACGAAAGAGTCGACCAAGCCGTACCTGGTCGACTTCAGCCGGGCCCGTTAACGCGCGCCCACAAAAAGACTTATCGCTCGCTAACCGGTTGGTACTTAAGACCTTCTTTTCCCGTCCACTCTCCACGAGGGCGGTAGATCCGGTTGTTTTCGAATTGCTCAAAAATATGAGCCAACCAACCAGACACACGAGAGGTCGCAAAAATCGGAGTGTAAAGNTCCAACGGAATACCCATGCTGTAGTAAACAGTCGCCGAGTAGAAATCAACGTTCGGCAGAAGACCCTTTTCTCCAACCACGGTCTCGTCGATCACTTTCGACATTTCGTAGTACTGAGGCATGCCGGCTTTTTTCGTCAAAGAAGCACTCATACTACGAAGGATCTTCGCACGAGGNTCACCATTTTTATAAACGCGGTGACCGAAGCCCATGACTTTTTCTTTGTTGGCCAAAGCATTTTTCACCCACTCTTGAGCCTTTTCGACAGTTCCAATATCAACAAGCATGCGCATCACTTGCTCATTCGCACCNCCGTGAAGTGGACCTTTTAAGGCTCCAATTCCAGAAACAACAGCCGAGTAGATATCACTTAACGAAGAGGCCGTTACACGACATGAAAAAGCTGAACAATTCAGTTCGTGATCAGCATGTAGGATCAAGCAAGTATCAAAGACCTGAACCACTTCGGCGTCAGGCTCNTCCCCTTTAAGCATATACAGAAAGTTCCAAGCCATCGACTTGTCCGCCTTGGGAGCGACATAGTCTTGACCTTGACGAATACGCTCGAATAAAGCGACTAAGCTACCCATCTTTGCAGTCAAACGAACAGCAATGTGCTTTTGCGCTTCTTCAGTTTCACCCTGGGCATCTGCATCGTACAAAGCCAAAGTCGAAGTCGCTGTTCGCAACCAAGCCATTGGATGAACATCTTTTGTCGGCAGGGTTTTCAAAACAGAAACCAAACCAGGTGACAAAGCCATTTCTTGGCGAAGTTCATTTTGTAGAGCGGTTAGCTCGTCTTGTTTTGGAAGTCGGTTGTTCCAAAGTAGGAATATCACTTCTTCAAAACTGGAGTTGGCCGCTAGGTCTTCAATGGTGTACCCACGATAGCAAAGCGTCGCATCGACGATGGATGAGATTCCAGTTGTGCAAGCAATAACACCTTCTAAACCACGATCAACGGCACCGGCATAAGTTTCGGCCATATCTTCAATCTCCTTCTAATATAAGAAAAACAGTATATAGCAGGTGCTAACATAGTAAACGGCCCGAGTACAGAACTGGGCTCACAGGTTTTGGATTCGTCGAACTGAAAATTTAATGAGGAAAACCACTTGATCTAAGTGGTGGCCAACTTAATCACCCGGTCTTTTACCTCGGCCACCAAAACTGTGACATCTCGAGTCGGTTCACGCCCGGACAAAAACTTCTTTATCTCGAAAAGCAGATGGTTTCGGACATCATGAACCCCGGTTTTAGGGGCCGACACCAGCGCGTTAAACAAACGCTCCTGCCCAAAGGACTCGTTTTCTAGGTTTTTNACCTCGATTGCCCCTCGAGAACACAAAATCAGTCGGTCCTTAGGGTTTAAACTCACTGAACTGGATTCAAACTTACGCGGCCCCTCAGTCGAAAGCCCCCCTTGCTGAGGCTTCAACAGAGTTAATTCACCTGTTCCGTAGCTCTGAACCAAAGCTAAGTTTTCACCAGCTGAACAATAGGTCATGGTGTAGCTGCGACGATCAACAATCATGTAAAACAGATCGGCCAAATCAGCTTCACCCGCATCCTCAAGGACCTCATCNGCCAGCATCGCCAATACCTTTTCTGGTTTTGCCCCGCGTCGAGCTTCAATTTGNCCTGAAAACTTTAAGATGGCGGACAACAACAGCGAGGACATTCCAAANCCCGTTGCTGCAGAAATAAGCACCCCGAATTTCATTTTATCTTCGTGCTCGAAAATATCCAGATAGTCACCGCCTTGGATGGCGCTAGCCACAAACTTCGAGCTGAACTCAAATCCCCCGATGTTTGGAAATTCCGTAGGAAGTAAGACCCTTTGGATTTTAGCCGCAACCTTCAAGTCTCTACTTAAAGAGGCCATTAAGTTCTGTAAACGCTCGTTCGCCTGACTCAATTCGCGGCGATAGGTCGCAAGATCTTCCTCGCGATTTTTAACTTCTGCTTCTAACTGAGCGATGCGCTGTAATAGCTTTTGTTCGTTCTGCGACATGTTAGAATTTTCTCATAGCCCCTTTCATCACGCGAGCAAAATTATGAAACTCACACCTCACTGCATCAGGGCGACCTGTTTTAATAGACAGGCCTAAAGGCCTTGATTAACCCTTAGATATGTTTTGTGAAAGCCGCGTGACCTGGGAAAAGCTCTGTCTAGAGATCGAGCTTCTTAACAGCGAAGATCCAACATCCTTGATTCCACTTCTGCTTGGCGTTCAGTCCGTGCTTCATCCCGATGAGACACAAGAGTGGACGATCCGCACAATCAATTTCATGAGCTACGAATTAGCAGCGAAATGCGAAGGCCTTAGTGAAGAGGATCGCTTTCATACATTAAACGCTTACTTATTTGATCAAAAAGGCTTTCAAGTCCTTCCCAAAGACTTTTGCCTGACCGATCCCAAACCTTGGCTGATCCGAAATGTGTTAGAAAACCGGGCCGGCGCCAGCCTACCGATGACCTTGATTTATTTGCACCTAGCAAGCCACCTTGATTTACCAATCTATTTTGCGAAGCACCCACGACAAACTATTTTGAAATGGGTCCGAGCCAGCAAATCGGTCTTTATCGACTTGGCCAGTGGCGCAACTCTACTTTCCTCCGATCGCCTATTGGAACTTTGCCAAAATAACGAAGGTCAAAAAGAAATCGATTTTGAAGGCTATTTAGATATCCTGCCTTACAGCAAAGTCTTCCGCGCCTATTTGGAAAAACTATATGTCGCCTTCCGATCATCAGCGACCGAGATCCGGCAAGTTCGACGTATATTGGATGCCCTACTGTTAGTTGACGGTGGCCATCTTCAGGCCCTGGCCCATCGAGCTCTTCTGCTGAAAAAACTTGGGGAAAAAGAGGGCGCCCTGGCGGATCTTCAGCGCTACTTGAGCTTCGTCGATCACAGCGCCTCCCCGAAAGAACTTCAGGTCGCTTTTTACGAGCTGACTCAAGGCCGAAACGCCTTCCCGCTTCCAGACCCCGGCCCCGAAAACACCGTTCTTCATTAAGATGAAACCCGTCTATGCCATTAGCCTCATTGCCTTCGCCTTCTTTCTAGGGCGATGGTCTAAACAAGAGCCTGAACTGCCACACCAAGCAACTCATCCGCCTATCACAAAACCCGACAAAACCCCGACCGAGACCGGACTGGCAAAAGCCGAGCCGTCGGTAGCCGTAGCAGCCTCACCGCCCCCCTCAACACAAAGCCAGATCAACCACGAGCCCGAACTCGAAAGAATGGATGCCCAGAAGCAGCTACAAGATCTTGAACAGCAGCTTTATCGTGCTCACGAGAACACCTCCCTTCAACTTCATATTCTCGATCAGATGAAAGAGATCGACCCTGTCTCGAAGGTTTATCACGAGTCCTATGTCGACGTCCTTAGCCTTCAGGGCGACTGGGATCAAGTCTATGAGCAGGCCGATACCTGCCTTCAAAACCACCCGAAATCGATCCGATGCGCCCGGCACTTAGCCAGTTCCAGTGTGGCAACTCAACCCTTTGACGAAATGATCGCCGCGACAGATCGATGCCTGTCCATCCACAAGGGTGACCCGGCCTGCCTTCAATCCCGAGGTCATGCGTTTATGTCCCGAGGCGATCTTCAACAAGCCATTCAGACCTTTACCGAAGCCTTAAAAACCGAAAGCTGGCCGAAAAACCATGGCCTTCTACAAGCCGGTTTGGCCGCAGCTTTCCTGGCCGCTGGCGAGCGCCAGCAAGCTCGGCTGATGTTTGAAGAAGCCTGTCAGCTGGGCGCAGAACATGCCTGCGAGTCCCTTTCAAACTTCTAACTTCAGCCGCACTGGTAACATTTTGAAATCACCTTTTAAAAGTTTGACACTGTGGATATCGAATTCGATCAAGTGATCGATCTGTAGGGGCCACAGCTTTGCCCTCAGAGGCTTATTGACAGGATCTTGAAAGCCTAAAAGTGGTATGGGTTTTGTAAGGTTGGCCCACAACTTGTTCTCGAACCTCAAACCTAAATGACGGATCAAAAGAACGTCTTGGGAATGAAAATGGACACAAATGTTCTCCGCGAAGTGAGAGTATTGGTCGCCACAGTCTTACTAACCCTCGGTCTGCTTCCAGACCAGGCTCAAGCCGTCCCAACTGATGAGGACGTCGAGGCCCAGATGGTCGAATTTAGCTTCGAAACCATCAAAGATCACCTGGATCGAAATTCCGGACGATTCTGGATGCCCAATGAAACCCAGAGCGAGTTCTTCTCGGATCCTCAAACAGGGCAACCGCTGATTAAAAAGTGGGAATTCATCGCCCTGGTCGGTCGGTTCATGTACGCCCTCGCACAGAGCCCTAACCCAGCCAACGAGCTGCTGTCCCGAGTGATTCAATATATTGAATCCACCAAAAGCTTGCTCGCTCAGGCCTCCTTGGACAACAGGACAGANTTGGGNTTGGCCATTTCCAGCCTTAAAGACCAAAAGGCGGCCATCGAAAGCTTCGGACACNACCGGATGTCAGCCAGCCAACTAAGGCGTTCCGCTCGCGAATCCGTTCGCCGATCGCTTGGCTCGACAGTCACCGATGAAGTCTTCCAAGGTGACTCCAGGGACTTAAGACGACGACTTCGAGCCTCCGGATACTAGACGACCCCGGAGGCCTCGGGCCCCTATTTAACCGCGTGAAACCCGAACATGATATTCTCGGCCAGGTTTCGGATGCTGACCACTAGTGACAGCATATCCAAGAGCTTTAACCCGGCTTCTTTATTGTAATCGCTACCGGCCTCTTTTTCGATCCACTCAAGATACATGAGGCGACACTCTTTGTAGCGCTTATTCAAACGAGCGGCTTGCTTCTGAAACTCTTGCGGTTCCAAGCCATGCGAGCCAGTGATTTCATTGAACACCACTTCGTAAACCTGAGCCAGATCATCAAGTAACCGATCAAAAGGCTTCATAAACTCAGGGCTTAAATCCACACCCAAAGTGCGAATATCGTCATGGTACAAGCAAATACTTTTGCAAGCATCTGCCATGCTTTCTAGCTCTTTCACCATCCGAAGCATGGTTCGGATTTGGCGCCCTTGCTGATGAGTCAGACTGACTTCCATCACTCGCGCTAGAAAGTCATAGACCTCGACCTGAATCCGATCGGTGATTTTTTCATACTTCATCAAACGAGCTCGAACATCATCCGACTCACCCGACACATACTGCCGAGTCATATCAATCATCGATGCCGTCAGCGCCGACATCTTTTTCAGCTCTTGAAAGGCCTGCTCGATCGCCAAGGTGGGAGCCATAAACGAAGTGGACCCGAAAAACTGCAAGCGCTGCGGTTTTTTGTTCTTTAAGAAGCTGTCCTCATCGAACATCAAGGTCTTCAAAGGGGCGTATAAAGCCGCCAACAAGACCCCATTTACCAAGGCAAAAAACACATAACTAAACGGGATAAACATCGACCGCGAGGTTTCAAGACCTAGCAATTCTAACGTTCCAGCCACCAAACCGGTGAAAGACTCCAAAAACAAAAGAAATAAAACACTGGTGAAGCCCAGCGAGATCATAAACAAACCGGCAGCACGCTTGGCCTTATACGAGCTTTTCAAAACGATCGGCAACCACGAGGCGGCCCGACAGGTCAGAATGGCGACCAACACCAACAAGAGGTCCACGAAAAAGATATTTGGAATGGTCGAAACATGGATTAAAACAGCCACCCAGGGCAAACTTGAAGGCAAAATAATCATCCAGACCAGAATGCCAACAAAAACCGCTACCCCTGATCCTGGCCAGCCCAACTGGTAGAGGGCATTCAAACGAGAAAAACCTTCGGTCATAATTTCCGAATTTGCTTCCCACAAATAAAATGCGAACAACATGAGACCTAGGCCGAAAACCACTCGACCGACCTGAACAAGTCGTGTCCAAGGAGCATAAAACAAAAGAAAAAAACCGATCACACCAAACCAGGGCGCCATGGACGTGATAGGCAAGGTGAAGAATAAAAGCAAAGGAACGGCACCTAAAGCGATCGATGCCATAAAGATAACAAGCTGACGAAATCCAAGTAAACCCGAGTGGGCATAGCTGACGGCCATGGTCGCCGAAGATCGCGTGGATTGAACGAAAAAGGACAATCCAACGGCACTAAAAAAGACCAGCGTTGGACGAAGACTTAACAGGTTAATTGATCGCCGAATTAAAGGGACCCCCAAGACCAGTAAACCAGAAGAAAAGTACCGGGCC
>NYZX01000047.1 GCA_002686065.1 Pseudobdellovibrionaceae bacterium
TCTTTCGAGCAACAACGACATCCGCTGGATTTGCCACCTGCTTTTTTTGCGCTCGCCACTTCATCAACATCACTATCGGGTAAATTTCCAACAGGAAAACACAAAGAAACAAAGTCATCTTCGCATAAAACCAATGGTTCGACAGATAGTAGTCACTCCCCTTAGCCAAACCTCCGAAGGCTCGAGCTAGCCCAGTCGTCAACCAAAGCAGTGCAGCAAGAGCCCAAAGGTTGTCCCCCAGAAAAATGGGTTTAACACGCAAGTCACTAAAGCTGGCTTTCAGTGCATATTGCCTTAATAAAAGCCCAGAGAACCCCAAACCCAATGCGATATAATGTAATGATGCGATTGTCGCCGCCATCGTCATTCCTTCCCTAAGCTTCGATTAAAGCATCATCCAGTTCATTTGCTCGCTGATAGGCGGCACGGCCGATCAAACGATTCATATAAGCATGAAACTCATCCTTATCAGGCATTGTTTTAAACTGAACACCCCAAATCACATGAGAGCCCACATAAACATCCGCCGCTGTGAACCTGTCTCCTGCTATATAATCATTTTCAGACAAAGCCTTGGCCAAGGTTTCCATCGCCAAATCGTAAGTACCATAACCAGCCATCCGCTCCCGCTCTTTTGGCACCTCAAAACCAAGGGTTTTATTCGTGACAGCTGCCTCTAATGGTCCTGCCGCAAAAAACAACCATCGGTAGTAATCGGCACGCTCTGTTTCGCTAGGTAAAAGCTTTGCCGATGGAAAAGCTTCAGCCAAATAACAACAGATCGCAGCACACTCAGTAACAATTTTACCTTTGTGGACGATCGCAGGAACTTTACCCATGGGATTCACGGCAAGATACGAGGGTGACTTCATCGCATCACCGTACTCGATTTGATGAATCTCATAGGGCTGACCAAGTTCTTCAAGCATCCACCGAACGATTTTAGCCCGAGACTGAGGATTCATATAAAACTGAATCTGACTATCACTCATAACCTTTGCCTTTCCATTGCCGGCTGATCATACTAGACCGAGTAAGTATGAATGAAAGCACTTCAAAAAGTAACAATCAACGCATCGACCAACTAAAGTCTCTCGCTGACTTTTTGGACACCCAATTTACCGGGCCCTTCGGCGTTCGGTTCGGCTGGGATGGAATCATTGGGCTCATTCCAGTGGTTGGCGACATCGTCACCTCATTTATGTCATTTTTAATTATCGCCCGAGCACTACTCGACGGAGCCCCCGTTTCTGTTTTGCTTAGAATGGGACTCAACGTGCTGATCGATAACCTTGTGGACACAGTCCCACTGGTCGGACCCATCGCAGACTTTTTTTGGCGTTCAAACAGTAAAAACGTCGATCTACTTAAAAATTTTAAAAAGGACCCTAAGCAAGTTCAAAAACACTCGCGCACCTTTATCTTGGCTGGCCTGGTCGCACTGATATTGAGCTTTGCTGGAATCATCGTTTCAACTGTTTTGATTTTTAACTTTATTGCCGAGTGGACAAGCCAACTGATCCCCCACTGATCTTAATTAAGCTCGTCGTGCCATCCATGCATGAATAAACAATGACTGATAGTACTTTACCGGGGCACAAAATCCACAATCTAAAATCAACGCCTGCACCTCATCTGGGGCCATGATTGGAAGAACCTTTTCAAGAGTATTTCTTTGCGATTCAACGTCAGGATTACCACCCGATGCTAGCGCATGCATCCGCGCCCATTGCAAAACCATCTCATCAAAACTGTTTGATGAAATATCGTAACTAATCTCGGATACCAGCAACAAGCCACTTGGCAATAGAATTTTCGCCATCCGTTTATAATTATGACGACGGTCTTCTGGCTTTAAAAAATGCATCACCAGGTGACAAAGAACCGCATCGAAACCGGCCTCCGATTCGTAATCATCAAGGTAACCCGTAAATATCTTGTAGCGATCAGCTATTCCTTCAACCTCCATGCGCCGCCGTGCTCCCTCAGCCATACTTGCCGCAGGCTCTATACCAACAAACTCCCACTGAGGATGACTTTTCGCGAGTCCAACCAACTCGGTGCCCGTCCCGACTCCTACACTTAGAACTCGCGCATTATCAGGTAGCTCAGACAGGAGAATTCCACCCAGAAAATGCAGATTGCTAGACACAGGAGCAAAACAAGAATTACGCTGATCATAATGATCGGCGCCACCTTTATCAAAAATTTCTACAAATGGATCTGACATCACCACTCCAATCAACCGAAATGAAAAGCAGAATTACTTGTTCCATTCACCGAACCCGACCATGTCACATGGCAATCGTCAACTCCAGCTGCCCCCACCACGACCATCAAAGGCAAAAGATGCTCTTCCCTTGGGTGACATTGCTTAGCCCCGGGAGCCATCTCCCATTGCACCAGTTTGTCCCGACGAGATTTATCATCCAATGAAAGGGCTTCTTTAAGCCACTGATCAAACTGTTTTGATTCTTGAATGGATCTGGTACTAGGTGAAAACATCTGACCGATATTGTGATACGAGTTTCCACTTCCAATTATAAAGACACCCTGATCACGCAGTGAGGCCAAGGCTTCCCCACATTTTAAGTGATCTTCAGGACTTAAGTTCCGTCGCAAAGACAGCTGCACGATGGGGACTTCAGCATTCGGATAGGACAACATAAGCGGAATATATACGCCGTGATCGAAATCACGCTTATTGTTGCTATCGACATCAAAACCCTTATCGCGTATCAAGCCTTCGACTTCGCTGGCCAAGACAAGGTCTGTCCTTGGACTCCATTGAAAGTCGTAGGCCTCATCGGGAAACCCATAGTAGTCAAACAACAGCTTAGGATCCGGATTGGTATTCAACGTAAAGTTCGGCCCCTCCCAATGAGCCGAAATTAACAAAATCGCCTTTGGCTGAGAGGCCGGAATGTCTTTAATACGTTCAAAGTAAGCCTTCAGGCTTAGACGTTCTGACTCATCGAAGACATCAAGAGGAATCAGCGGCCAAGGACCACCTCCATGAGTCACAAATGCTGTCGGTAATCGCCCCATGGGCTGGCTCCTTATTGCGGCTTTCTGGCGACAACCCAAATCGCTTCTTTTTTATTGGGCTGCCATTCAGACCGAACTTCAAATCCCGCAGCTGTAATAGAATTTAGAAGATCCGTCCGATCGATAAATTTGACTAAGGGCAAGACCCCAAAAAAGCGTCCCACCGCCATCGGCACTTTTGCTCCGGGCATGATTTCCTTAGGCAAAGCCGTCGATGATAAAAACATCCCTCCCGGCTTTAGGGCTTTAAAAATTTTTTGAAGAGCCGATTGTTTATCTTCTAGTAGATGAAGAATACTCATCGCCAAGGCGACATCAAACCGTTCATCTTCCAGCTGTAAGTTCTCAACACTGTCACAGCGAAATTCAACATTGGTAATGCCCTGGGCCTTCGCCTTACGCTNGGCAATTCGAATCATTTTATTCGAATAATCCGAGGCCAAAATCCGGTTTACTTTTTCGGCGTGGTGCAAAGCGGTCGTTCCGGTCCCACAGCCAATCTCAAGAACCTCTGACTGAGGGGTCAAATAGGACTGAGTTTCATCTAATTTTTTTTGATAAGCTTGTTGATTTGCTACTGGATTTTTAGAGTAATGGTTTGCGATCATATTCCAAAAGAATGTACTTGTTGCCACAGCTAGTCCTTTCTGCTGTCTTGCTCTACTGAAAACTCGTCCTTAAGAATTGCCATCAAAATGGAGTCCCGAAATTCGCCCCGGACAAATATATCCTGACGCAAATGCCCTTCCTTTTTCATTCCGGCTTTTTCAAGCACTCGCAACGACCCGGTATTTCTAGGATCAGCGGTCGCCCAAATTCGGTTCAGCCCAAGGTTTTCAAAGCCAAAGCGCAAAATTCCCATAGTGGCTTCTGTCGCGAACCCTTCACCCCAACGATCTTTCCGTATCCAGTAACCTAGATCTCCGCTGCGAGTAACTTCACTTCGAACACGGACCCCAATAGCCCCGATCACTTCACCCGTCTTTTTATCAGTGACCGAAAGCTCATAACTATTTCGTGGGTCATCTGATTGCTGCACGATGGCCGTTTTCACAAAGTTTTCAGTGTCTTTCTCTGTATTGGGGCCCCAAGGCTGAAACTGATAGATCTCAACTGGCTGAACCAAATGGTGAACCACTGGAATATCATCTAACCTGTAGTCCCTGATCACCAGGCGATCGGTTTCTATAACAGTCATAACTCCCCCAAGTTAGTATGTTGAAGGCCTACCGCATATGAGGCAAGCCGTAGCTAAGCACGACAGACAACAAAACCCGATGCAGAACAGCACCCCCTTCCCCACAGCTGTCAAACACCTGATCACCCATCAAACGATAGAACATCTATTTAATTTTTAGACGATTTTGCTGATCACTTGGTGGTCAGCCGTAAAAGGCTTGTTCGATTTCGAGCCTATCAAAATGAGAATCCCTTGATATTTCAAGCCCCCAGGTCTCGGCACATGCCTTGCTTTGATACCAAGTGTGTCGCAGTTTTGCTGACACTAAACATGAACGTTTATCCGGGGGGATTACAACGATGAACAAGTATCTAACTATCGCGCGCTATATTGGTTTGGCTTCTGTGGTGGTTGTTGGCTTTAATAACTGTTCAAGCGGCTTCGAGACATCAGTTCGATCGTCCGATTCACTGTTAGGACAAATCAGCAATGACGGCAACTCAACACAACCCTCTGTCGATCAAGATAGCGATCCAATCGCCAGCCAACCAAGCTACGTCGAATTGGACCAAAGCTCTTTTCTAGGGGTCGACATCCCTTTGACTATCGACACCGACCAGGATGGGGTAGCTGATCAGCAGGTCGATCCAGAGTTGTTAGCCGAAGAAGTTTTGTTTCTAGCAATGACTTACGACGACTACCAGCCATTGCCAACGGACAACAATGACACCTACAACATCATTAAGCCCGCTATATTGAATATTGAGCATTACCTTGAAAAACAAAAACTGATCGGACAACCAGGTGAGTCCTGCGCCGCCTATTTGTAACGACTTGAAATTATCGCATCTGGACTTTCAGCGACATCAAAGGACGGGGAATCTGTGACCAACGAATTCGATGGTCGATGCGCCTCGCTGGTTTTTAATGACCTGACAAAACAGTATTCGTGCTCTACCTCAAACGCTGGATATGTTTCGCCTTTTGTAGGTACAGACAAAGACGGTATCGAACGACATGATATCTTTGTTCCGATCTGCCGCCGAGCAGACAACGAGCTAGTCATCACAGCGATTGGCGCTGGCAGTATTATTCCTAATCCAGAATTGTAGACACCCCAGGATGGCCTATGACTTCTTTCGGAGTCATAGGCTTATCTTCTGTCTGCAAGAATATAGGCCTCGCGTAGTTTCTTTAAGGCCCGGATCACATTTGCAGTCGACCAGTTGAGCGGTGAATTTGGTGAGATCTTATAGGTCTGACCACGAGCATCCGCAGGAACAAAGGCCTCAGGGACAATACCCGCAGCTATCGGATGACCCTCTGTCGTTAAAGCACCTTCAACGGTAATCTGACTAAGCATTCGTCCTGCGTGATACTTCGCTTTTTGCAAAAATTCGGGGTTTCTTTCTGTGCGATAGGCGTCCGAATACCAGGACACCAAGTCAGCATCAATCAATGTCCACTCGGCCTCTCCGTACCCAAGATTCAAATACTGATCGTCTTCGTAACGAATATACCCATGCTCCCGCTCGAGGACCTTCAAGCCTTCCACGATATGAAGCTGATCCGCTAAACTAAGCGCTGAAGGCGAATGCCAAAGGATATGAAAGATTGCCGTGTCGGCACCACGCGGAGTCTCCCCAGCAACAGACGAAGTAAATTCATAAAAGGATGGATCATTCCCACGATTATTTAAGCCAAGGCGACTTTTAGTCAAAGCCACACCATGACTGACAGCCTGCTTTAAAGTCTCGGCGGTCATCACTGTCCGCACCACGTTTCGCTGACGCTCAGTCAGATTCGCAGCTTCCAATCGCGAAAGTTCTGATTTCAGATCTAGGAAAAAATAATCCAATGGGATAACAGGACGATGTTCCCCAGCATACAAACCTTTCATTATGCGTTCGATGAAGCCTGCGACCATTCCAACAGACGAGGTTCTGTTAGCAAAGTGATGCGGCTCTTCCCAGGCACCGACATCCCACATTTTCCAGTACTGGACCCGTGTCAGATAAGTCGTCAAAAGCTCTAGATTCAACTTTGCTTGGCCAGACACCTCACTGCTATGCAGGTAACCGCCGTTGATAGCATCCAGTAAGGTATTCCCGAAGGCCGCCAAGGCGTCATTCTGTTTATGACCCCACTGACTAGATTCATATTTTTCCTGTTCTGTCGGCTCGCGGTCTTCGATATAAGGCGCCGTCTGAGTTCTGATTTCAGGAACTAAGGTATCCCCTTCCGGTCTCATATGCAGGTTCGGATTCATGATATTCGCAAGCGCTTTGGTTTTAAAGCGCTTGTCTGCCATGATCTTTACCATCCCCATCGCGGCATCCCTAGCATCTTTCTCAGCCTGCTCGCGCTCTTCTTGTGACACACCTGGCGTCATTCGTAATAGTTCGGCCTTCGCAACTAAGCCTTGAACGACCCTAGCCACATCACGCCACCACAAGAAGGAACTATACTCGTGTCCCTCTGCAGTTCCTTCGGCCGCTGAAACAAAACCATTTCGAACAGGGATATAAAGAGCCTCACCACGGAGCAGCTCTAACACCAGCTGATCCAATTCAGCCTGATTTTGCGGGACTTTACTTTCAGATTGAGAGTCAAAAACGGCAGGGCAGCTAAGTGGCTGGGCCTGAACCAATGGACCGGCTAAGCCTCCAGTAAAAACCAAGGACAAACACACAAGAAGGCGACGGGGGGTGGGGTCAATTTTAGGGGTATTCATACAAGAATTATTAACGGAAATAGGACCATTTCCGCAATAGAACCAGGACCAGCCTGAAATATTTGGAGCTGGTGCTGATCCTTAGACAGTCCACAATTTACTTAATAATTTTAGATATTTATAAATATTTGAACGATACTGCAAAAACAAAAAGCGTCGGCTTTAATCGGCTCATGCCAAGCCTATTCAGGCCCTTGGATTTCGGCTAAGATACCCAGCCAGGAAGGCCCATGTACAAACTTCGAGACTATCAACAAAAAGCCGTCGACAACACCGTCGCCTACTTCAGGCAACACAAAGACCCCGCCGTTATCGTTCTTCCCACCGGAGCGGGAAAAAGTCTTGTCATTGCCGAACTGGCTCGCATCGCCCGTGGCCGCGTCCTGGTTTTAGCCCACGTAAAAGAGCTGGTCGAACAGAATCATAAAAAATACGAAAGCTATGATTTAAGTGCCGGCATCTATTCAGCGGGATTGGATCGTAAGGACTTTGATCACAAAGTGATATTTGGAAGCATTCAATCTGTTGCTCGAGCTTCAAAAGATTTTTTTGATAATTTCAGCCTACTTGTTATCGATGAGTGCCACCGGGTCGCCCTAGAACAAGACACTCAGTATGCCCAAGTCATTAAAAATCTGCGAACAGCAAACCCTGACATTTGCATACTCGGCCTAACCGCGACCCCCTACCGCATGGGTGTCGGCTGGATTTTTAACCACAGCCACCTTGGGATTGAACACACCAAGGAAGCTCGCTTTTTTAAGCAAAGCGTCTTCGAGCTTCCCTTACGGCATATGATTCAAAAGGGATACCTGACCCCACCGGTAAAAGTGGATATTCCTGTGACTTGCTATGATTTCTCGGAGCTCACAGAGTCCGGAAAACCCTACACCATGAAGCAAGTCGAGGATGTACTTAAAGGGCAGCGACGCCTGACACCCTTAATTGTGAAGAACATTGTGGATATTACGGAAACCTATGACCGCAAAGGGGTCATGATATTCAGTAGCACCGTTAAACACGCCCAAGAAATCCTTGAAGGCTTACCCGAAGGCCAAGCGGAGCTGGTCTTGGGCGACACGGACCCTACGGAGCGGGATGAAATCATCCAACGCTTTAAAGACAAAGAAATCAAATACCTTGTGAACGTATCCGTACTGACCACGGGCTTCGATGCTCCCCATGTCGATGTCGTCGCAATACTAAGGCCGACAGAATCCGTCAGCCTTTATCAGCAAATCATCGGACGTGGGCTTCGCTTAAGCCCCGAAAAAAAAGACTGTTTCGTTTTAGACTACACTGGTGTGACCCACGATATTTACACCCCACAAATTCGGGACAAAAAACCAACCCCCGAATCGGTAATGGTTCAAATCCCATGTCCACAGTGTGGGTTCGAAAACAATTTTTGGGGACGAGTCGACGACGAAGGGCATGTCACCGAACACTACGGTCGAAACTGTAAAGGTGGCCAACAAGACCCGGACACATTTGAATTCAAACCTTGCGGATATCGCTTCCGCTTCAAAATTTGCCCTAGTTGCTCTAGCGAAAATGATTTAACGGCCCGAAACTGCACCAAGTGCGGCGAGGTCATGGTCGATGCCGATGCCAAACTAAAGCAAGCACGGCTTTCGAAAAATGCCCATGTTATGCAACCGGACACCATTCAAATGGAAGAGCGTGTCGATAAACGAGGACGCTCCTTTTTAGAAGTTCGCTACTATGATTATGATTCAAAGTACCTATCCGAGATTCACTATATTGATAGCGAAACTAATGTGAAGCGCTTCAATATTAACTTCTTGCGATCCCACATGCGGCGTCCAGAATTCAACTTGCCCATTGAAAGCGTTGAAGATGCCCTTCGCTGTGAGCCCCTGTTTCGCATGCCCAGCTTTGTGATAGCTCGAAAACAAGGAAAATTTTGGCGCATCACAGAGAAGATTTTTGTTGAAGAACTGGCTAGGTAGTAAATATGGAAAAATCTTGTGACAGCTGCCAACAAACATTTCAGTGCTCGAACGGTGACCCCAAAAAACATTGTTGGTGCTTTGATTTGCCCCATGGCATTAAAGTTCCAAGCCAATACAAAGACTGTCTTTGCCCGAAATGCCTAAAAGAGCTTCTAGATACAAAAAGTCGGCCTCCTAAGAAGGATCAAAATCGGTGATTACTAAGCCGGCTTTTCCAAGCCAGACGGCCCATCGACGTTGATGCGAATGATGTTTGCCAAAAGCGAAAACACCAAGGACCCTGCCAAACCTTCAATTTTAGCAAACCAGCCAGGAAGATACTTAGGGTGAACAATCGTTCCCGACTTATAAGCCTCTTCTAGTAAGAACACA
Source organism: Pseudobdellovibrionaceae bacterium (assembly GCA_002686065.1). GTDB lineage: Bacteria > Bdellovibrionota > Bdellovibrionia > Bdellovibrionales > UBA1609. The sequence continues at coordinate 9,311 of NYZX01000047.1, forward strand.
TCTTCTGCACTAATACGCCCGCTAAAAAGCAAGTGGGCCAGCTCTAAACGGTTGTGTTTCATCGCCCACCGAAACAACGTATGAACCTGCATCAGCCCATCTAAGTAGATACAGTCTTTAGTAAAAATAATATTTTTATCCGGATAACCACCCCGAAACAGACGCTGTGTCGAAGCGTAGCTTTCTTGTGGGCTTTGGCCATGTGTTTTAAAAAACTGGTACACATCTCTAAAGTCAGCACCACCCAGGGCCATATCAATAGCTAAAATACGAAGACTTAAGCGCTTGAGTCGGCTGATATCAATCGAACCGGTAATCACCTCTGAAAATGTGGCAAGCCCTTCTTGAGTTTTTAAAGTTCTTGGTGAGCTGCAACCCATGCAGAACAGCTGATCTTGTAGGCCGCCATTAATCGCCGTCAACGAATGAGTCATGACTTCGTGGTAAAAGAGCTGCTTGAAATCGTAGGATGTAAAATGAGTGCCATTTCTAATTTTTATTCTTTGTGCCGTCGCTGTCGCCTTAGCAGCCAGGCCGTCGACCACTTCGACTCGAGGACCGATTTCACCAAATACTCCACGAATCCGACGCTCCAAGTACTGTTTGATCGAATCCGCCATAATACAAACATCTGGTTCTTTTATGTATGGGAAATCAAAATCTTTGGAAAGTCGAACCACCTGTTTGGCCGCTTCGATATTGGTCACTTCAGATGACGGAAACCGATCCCCGGGCAACCCGAAGACCACCTTAGAAAGCTCGCAAAACTCTGGAGTCCCGATCGTGTGATTAAGATCAATTAGGTCGATATAACTTTTTATGGTGGTCCAGGTGAACATTTCTAGAGGCGAACTTGGGGTAAAGCTTTTACAAAGCTTTGTTAGCTGATCTTTTTGTTCCGAATAGTCGATTTTTTCGTAAGAAATTTCTGGAAGCGTGGCCTTTTTCTTTTCAAGTGCTTTCAAAAACTCTGATTCAAAATGCGCCGGCCAAGACAAATGTCCTAATAACTTCAAGCCTCGCCCTATTCCATAGGCCTGCCTATTGATGTCGATCAGCTTCTTAGATGCCTTCACTTCGCCCCTCTTCCACCAACCTATCGGCAGAACTAAGCAAGCAAAACAGGTCCAGATCAACAATCCATCAGCCGCGCTGAAAGACGACAAAGCCTGACATTTTCTGAAGCTTTTCAAGTTCTTGTTTGGGCATCAACGCGTGAAGAGCTTTGGCCCAAAAAGGCAAAGGAAATGGGCGACCCAAGTCCTTTGCTGCTTCACCCAAAAAGATCGTTTCTCTTTCTTTCCAACCGCAATCTTCAAAAAATGAATACCAATCTTCCGGAAAAAACTGAAATGGCGACTGACCCATCTGTTTCGTCTTTTTAACGTTGTTCAGATGACCATACATCTGCTTCGAATGATATTCAGCCACCCAGGATTCGACGGCTTTACAGGATATCAAATCTTCCGCCAACTCCGAAACCTGAGACTCCGTCAGATAGGGAATCACACCCTCGGTAAGAACCAGGGTCCTTTTATTTGAACCTAGATCAGACAAAAAAGCTTTTCGAGCCGCACGATCCGCCAAATCCAGACCCACTCGTTGAAGCTGACATGTGGGCACTTCAGAGTCCAAAACTTGCTTTTTGTACTGAATAACATGTGGATGATCTACTTCGATCCACTGAAGGCTTTCTGGAAGCGTCATCCGATAGGGGCGTGTATCCAAACCAGCCCCCAAGTTAAGAACTTGCTGCACGCCCCGCTCAGTCATGTCCAGAATCATTTTGTCGATAACGCAGGTTCGGATAACCACGGTCCAACCCGCGTATTTCGAGTCAGAGGCTTGCTGAGCAATCCGCTTTCCCTTTTCTCCCGACAACTGCAAGGCTAAGGGATCTTTAAACAAAGCATCTTTCCGTTGAGACTCTTCAGCCCTGTACCGGCTGACCCAAAAAGCGGTATCTGAAATTTCTGAAATGGAACTTGAGTTAGCCATAGCACCCCACAACAATAGGCTGTGAGTATGCCTCTACAATTGGAACATAGGCAAACTGCAATCAGCCTTTATCCCCGATCAGTGCTGTCCACCAAGTGTCCGTCTGATAATTGTCGGACACACTTAGAATCTCACCTATTTTCGGAGCAACAATGCGATAGGGACTTTCCGTTGAAAGTTGATAGGCTCGTTGAATGGGCTCATACCAAGGGTGAGTCGACAGCTTGAACCCGCCCCAATGCACTGGGAAAAAGGCCTTAGCCTTTAAATCACGGACAGCTTGCGAGGCTTGTTCGGGCAACATATGGACTTCTTCCCAGGCCGGGTTGTACTGACCGTTATCCAGCAACACGATATCAAAAGGCCCAAGGCGTTCGCCAATCTGGCCAAAATGAATGTCGTATCCCGAGTCACCGCTAAAGAACAAGCTTTGTGTCGTCGCCTTAACAGCCCAGCCAGCCCAAAGGGTTGCATTTTTGTCATAAAACGACCGCCCCGAAAAATGCTGCGCCGGCGTGGCGGTAAACTCAATGCCGTCGACGGTTGTTGACTGCCACCAATCGTGCTCGGTCACACGGTCCGAATCGATCCCCCAGCCAGTCAGATGACTACCCACCCCTAGCGGGACCAGGAAGCGGGTATTCTTACCCTTGAAATGCTTAATGGTCGACATATCAAGGTGATCATAGTGATCATGTGAAATCAAAATGAAGTCGATATCTGGAAGTTCGCTCGCTTGAAGTGGCGGCGCCTGAAAGCGGCGAATAACAAGTGGAATTGGCGAAGCCGCCGACGACAGAACCGGATCGACCAGTACGATTTTACCTTCGACGTTTAACATAAATGTCGAATGACCAAACCAGATCAACTTCATTTGATCCGATGGCTCAAGGAACTCAGCTAAATTCGGCTTTAGAACAGGAAGCCCATTGACGGGAACAACATCATTTTGTTTTCCGAATAGGAATTTAAAAATATTAAACTTCGCCTTTTCCATGCGCTGATTCATACGCTTAACGGCTTGGGCATCGCGGTTGGCGAAAATTCCTAGGTCCTTAATATACTGACTGGACTGCTCGAAATTTGTCATGGTTTTCCTACCTGGTTTGGTCCCCAACGCTGGGTATACCTGTACTGCCAAGCCCGCAAGGACCACGATAAGAACTAAAAAGCCAGCCACAAGAAGTGGCTTAAATATTCGTTTTAACACGCTTTTTCCGATACTGTCCGTAGCGCCCCTGGGTTTATTCTGGCATCTACAGTATCAGTGAGTCGGGCCCGCTTGGCATTACATAGCGGGTCTTAACTAGAACCTGGACAAGGTCAGTCACCGCTACCGAAGTCAGACCCACCGACATCTGTGTCGACCTCAATATCCATGTCCACTTCGACGTCGTCGAATTCAACCTCCGGGCCATCAAAATCATCCATATCGAAGTCGTTTTCTATACCATCCCCGTCGATATCCTGATCTAAGTCATTTGGGATTCCATCGCCGTCGACATCGGGATCTTGGTAATCAGGGATTCCATCACCATCAATATCAATATCGGTAAAGCTATCTATGCCCTCAGGCAGGCCTTCATCCATCGCCGCACCGGGCGGCTCCGCCGCGTAGGCTTCAGGTGTTCCGGCTAAGAGTCCGCTTCCAGTGATTGCCATAGCAGCCCAACCGTAAGGATGCAGGTAAAGAAACGGGTTATCCGGCCAGATAACAGCCCACATATAATAATAAAGAAACGATTCTTCAGATTCTAGTCCGCGGCTTTGCGCTGTACGGGCGGCGTTCAATTCGACGGCAGCCGGATCAAACCCAGATTTTTTCGCCTGCTTTCGGATCGTCTTGTGAACCGACATATAGGCCAAACTCAGTTGGATTTGGTCTTTCTCAGAAATTGCGACACCTAGATCCCTAGACCAAGACGACGAGACAGTCCGCAACGTTTGTAAATGTTTTTCCGTCACCCAGTCCTGTAAGGCAAAACCGACGGCACCCGGAACCATATCATTTTGAAATTTTTGGTAGACCCATTCCGACTTCTCCAAAACATCATCCAAACGGTTTTCAAGCGAAGGGTTTAATAAAACCTGAGCAAACGTCGCAACACGACTGGGCTTATAGGCCGCATATTCAATTTTTTTATAGGTCTCTCTGAAACCCTCTAGGTATTCCAGGGATTTATCCGTGATCAATAGCAACATAGCCACAACGCCCTGATCTTTATAATCCAGCCACATCGGAAGATTTTTATAGGTAGACACCACTCGTTGGACTTGGTTCTCAAGATTAGGCTTAGATATCACCGCCTGAACCGCCGTCGTCCGATAGGTACTATCGATCTTTGAAAAGCGTTCATACAAGCCTTCTACCCACTGAACGTCACTAGAAGAAAGACCTTTATTAAACATCGTAACAGCCAAGGTTTTAACTTGATCCTTTGGAACTTTCGAAAAATTCAAAGCCTGAATGATATCCAAAATTTTATCGATTTCATTAAACGCATCTGGCTTAGCAAAAACAGCTTTTACCAGCGCCCCACGAGAGCCATAGTTTAAAAGAACACCCCGCTCTTTCACACGGTCAGACAGCTCGTAGTACAGTGCCGACAGGTCGCGCTTCAGCGGATCGGTTTTACTAAGGTGGACAAACACTTCAACTTGATGACTTAAACCAGATAGCTCCTCGATTTGCCGTTCGATTGATTCCAAGTCAGCTTCGATAGGTGCAACTTGGAACTGATAATCCTGTGCTGCCTTTGAGCTTTTAACAATCGCACCGTAGAGCCGACCCCATCCAGAGTTATTCGATTTGTAAGCGGCCAGCCTAGATGCAAGCAAAGCTTCCAAATCCGCTTTTTGCTTTTGAAGGTCCTCTGCCTGACGACGAACTTTCGCTGAAAACTCTTCGGCTGACCTAATAGACATACGCCGAGGTGATTTTTTGAGCTCTCGAAACTCCGTGGTTAGCTGTCTAAACGGATCTACATCAAAGATCGCCGGACAGGAAGACGCTGCGAAACCTTGGACTGAAAAAAGCGCTAAAAGCGCTACCAAGGACCAATTTAAAACTGAGGACATATAGCCACCTTCCCTGAAGATACGATCTGCCA
>NYZX01000048.1 GCA_002686065.1 Pseudobdellovibrionaceae bacterium
CCACTGTAGCTCAGGGCAAAGGTCAGGTTCATACCATTGTTTTGAGAGGTCGCCTGAATGGTTTCTCGAATCGCGGCAATGACCGGCTTAGGAAGTCGGCTAAAATCCCCAATGCAGTGGAAGACCACGTTATTATCAACTAAACGCTGTTTTTCTCGCATCAGTTGGCGAATCAGAAGCTTCATTAAAAAAGACACTTCTTGTTCGGGGCGAAACCAGTTCTCGGTACTGAAAGCAAATAACGTCAGGTAAGGGATTTCCCGACGAATAGAGGCCATAATCACATCACGAGCGGCTCGGGCGCCACGTAGGTGGCCCCAAAAACGGGAATGACCGCGAGCCTTCGCCCAGCGACCATTTCCATCCATTATGACTGCGACATGAGTTGGCTTCTGCATCTGTAGACCAGACTTACATTTGTAGAAGGTCTTTTTCTTTATCTTCTGAAATCTTATCGATTTTAGAAATAAAGCTGTCGGTCAACTTTTGAACTTCGTCTAAAGCTCGTTTTTCATCATCTTCACCGATGGTCTTATCTTTCAAAAGCTTTTTAAACTCGTCGTTCGCTGATCGTCGAGCCATGCGGACAGAAACCCGCGCATCTTCGGCCAGTTTTTTCACGTTTTTAACAAGGTCTTTACGACGTTCTTCCGTGAGTTCAGGAACTTTTAATCGAATGGCTTTGCCATCGTTTTGTGGAGCCAGCCCCAGGCTAGCCTTTACAATTCCTTGCTCGATTTCCTTTAAAACGCTGGCTTCCCAAGGCGTAATTAAGAAAGATCGGGCATCCGGTGTTGAAATCGAGGCCACTTGATTAAGTGGTGTCGGTGTTCCGTAGTAGTTGACCATAACCGGGTCAAGCATGGCCACGGTTGCACGTCCGGTACGAACTTTTTTAAGGTCCTCAACCAGGGCATCAATGGCCTTTTTCATTGCCACTTCGGCGGTATTCTTAGCGTCGTCAGTCATCTTACGCTCCTTGTTGTTATCGAACGATCGTTCCAACCTTTTCGCCGGTAAGAACACGTTTGATATTGCCAGGTGTGTTTAAGTTAAAAGTAATAATCGGAAGCTTATTGTCCATGCACAGGCTGATGGCTGTTGAATCCATCACTGCCAGTCCACGCTTTAAGACATCAAGGTAGCTCAGTTCATCGAACTTCACAGCGTCATCATGTTTCATCGGGTCTTTATCGTAAATTCCCTCCACCTTAGTGGCTTTCATAATAACGTCAGCATTGATTTCCATTGCACGTAGGGCGGCCGCGGTATCTGTTGTGAAATAGGGATTCCCTGTTCCGCCAGAAAAGATCACCAAACGGTTCTTTTCAAGGTGCCGAATGGCCCGACGACGGATATAGGGTTCTGCGATTTCAGCCATTTCAATGGCAGACTGCACGCGGGTTTGCAGGCCCTTTTTTTCAAAGGCGTCTTGCAAAGACAAGGCGTTGATACAGGTGGCTAGCATTCCCATGTAGTCCGCACTAGCGCGGTCCATACCTTGAGACGCTGCGGCCACACCTCGAAAGATGTTTCCGCCGCCAATAACAACACCGATTTGGGTTCCTAAAGANTAGGCATCAGCAATNTCCGTTGCGATTTGCTGAATGACTTGAGGGTTAATGCCCTGGCCTTGGTCACCGGCCAAGGCTTCACCGCTCAATTTTAGAAGAACTCGCTTATAGGCTGGCTCGGACAAAATTAATGTCCTTTAACTTGCGCAGCAACTTCNTCAGCGAAGTTTTCTTGTTTCTTCTCGATACCTTCACCAAGTTCGAAGCGAGTAAAACGACGAATAACAAGGTTTTCACCGATCTTAGCGATCATTTCTTGCAGGTACTGACCGACAGTGATGTCAGGGTTCTTCACATACTTTTGATCCATTAAGCAGATTTCAGACGCCCATTTTTTAATTTGGCCATCAAGAATCTTATCTAAGAACTCTGGTTTTTTGCCTTCTTCAATAGCTTTTCCACGAAGGATCTCACGCTCTTTCGCTTCGGCGTCACCAGGAATTTCATCCACGGATACGTACTGTGGTGCTAGGGCAGCAATGTGCATAGCGACATCGTTACCAAACTGGATGAAAGCGTCGTTACGAGCTACGAAATCTGTTTCAGAGTTCAGCTCAAGCAGAACACCGATTCGTCCACCGGCGTGGATGTAAGAGATNACTAGACCTTCAGCAGCGATACGGCCTGATTTTTTAGCCGCTTTGCTTAAGCCCTTTTTTCGAAGCCATTCGATGGCTTTTTCGAAGTTNCCTTCTTCTTCCGTTAGCGCCTTTTTGCAATCAAGCATTCCGGCGCCGGTTTTTTCTCGTAGTTCCTTAATAAGTCCAGCAGTAATTGCCATTGGAAATATCCTCTTCGTAATAGTCTTTAAAAATATCGATCAAAAAATTAAGAATCTGATTCTTCAGTTTCTTCTGGCGTTTCTTTTTTCTCATCAAGTTCCATTTGGATCTCGACGTCTTCCGCTGTACCAGCAGCAACAAACTTACGTCCACGAGACACTTTAACGACAGCTGGTCCGCCAGCTTCGTCGGTTTTCTCTGGAGCAGCTGCTGTTTTAGCCGGAGCTTCTTCAGNCGNCTCTTCCTTAGGAGCTTGTGCACGAGCACGCTCTTTGTACTCTTTTTGTCCTTCAAGGAACGAGTCTGCAACTAAGTTAGCAAACAAAGAGATCGAACGGATGGCATCGTCGTTACCAGGAATTGGGAATTCGATTTCACCAGGATCAACGTTGGTGTCAGCGATACCAATAACNGGAATGTTCAAACGTTGAGCTTCTTTGACAGCAATATGCTCTTTGTTCAAATCAACAACGAAGATCGCTTGTGGAGCGTCTTTCATGTCACGGATCCCCTCTAGATACTCAAGAAGTTTGCCGTATTCTTTTTCGATGCGTGAACGCTCTTTTTTAGAATAGAAATCAAGTTCGCCTTTTTCACGCATAAGATCGATGCGCTTCATACGGTCGATGCTGGATTTGATGGTTGTGAAGTTTGTTAAAGTTCCACCCAACCAACGCTTAGTTACATAAAACTGACCGCATTTTTCAGCAGCTGTTTTAATGGGCTCGATAGCTTGCTTCTTTGTTCCAACAAAGATCATGCGTCCACCTTGAGCAGCTACGCTTTTTGCAAAGTCAGCAGCGGCACGAGCGTGTCCAACTGATTTTTGTAGATCGATGATGTGGATGCCACCGCGAGACGTGTAAACGTAAGGCTTCATTCGCGGGTTCCAGCGCTGGGTTTGGTGACCGAAATGCACACCAGCGTCGAGCATTTCTTTCATAGTGATCGTGGCCATTAGGACCTCCCTGGTTTAGCCACCTCTCTCGGGACCCAATTGTGTAGGACCAGGTTATGTAGTGAGAGAGTGAGTTATAGTTTCTAGTCTAAAAACCAAGCGGCCGTGACGATCTCTGGGTGCTCCAGTGATCATCGACGAATTTTTGCTTTTTAGACCAGAAAGAGGTCTATCACGACAGGGGTTCTGACGCAAGGTGACTGTCNTCCTCGGAGGGCTTTTCCGCAGGAAGGAGGCTGTCTAGCGTCAGCAGAGCCGACTCGATATCGGCCCAGTAGCTGATCTGGTTAGAAAGGCGAGGCGAGCTTAAAAACAGATTGCTAGGTAAGCCCTTTGAAAGCTGTTCACGGGTCAGGTCAAAACTGCCAAATTGATCTTCACCAAAGGTGATGGTCTCTTGAACCGACTTTTCAACAAGCTCGGGGTAAACNCTTTTTATCTGTCTTTTCATGTACTTAATGGCCGCGACCATGGTTTCGTGGTCTTCTGCCTGCTCGGTAGGGATCAGGTAGGCCCAGTTGGTGACTTGCTCGCCTTGGCTATTGATCCAAGATTCTCCAAGGCATGGCTCGAAGTCATCTTTGGCTCCCATGAAAACGAAAAAGTTGTCCGGCTCGACCATGGGCTCTTGCAATAGAAGTCGCAAATAAAGCGCACTCATCGGTTTGTTGCGGGAAAGCTTAGATTGAACGCGACTTGAAAAAGCCTCATGACCCAGAAGCCCAGGAAGTTTGTGAGGGGAATCACAGTAAATAAAGTGATTTGCTTTTAAAANACGGTCTTCATTCAGGATTAAACCGGTGGCGTGGCCGTCATCTAAGGCAAAGCCTGTGACCCGGGCATTGGGAATAAAACGACCGGAAAAACGGTCTGCCAGCGAGGTCAGAACTTCGTGCATGGCGGTGGANCTTTGGATTTTTGTGTTGCGGCAAAGGTCTCCGTAAACCGACATGCCGCTGAATTTGCGGTCGCCAAAACCTAAGAAGTCTTTCAGCGAACCNGAATCCACGGTCTTCACAGAATTATCCACAACTTCGGATTCAATCTGTGTTCCGATGGCCTGGTTTAAACCNTCAATAAGATCGTTGATATTGTCACAGGCGGGCTGATAACGCAGGCGGGCAGCGTTTAAACTGTCAGCCATGGTTTGTTCATGTAAGTAGCCGTAAATATTCGAAGATGTTTCGACCAGTGTGACCTTTTGGCCGCGCTGCCCAAGGGTCTCGGCCAGGATCAAACTGCATAGCCCGGTTCCGATGATTGCTGTGTCGAACTCTTCTTGCCAATTACGGTATTGTGCCATTTTGCCCACTCCAGGAAGCTGAAAGGCCTTACTGTAGCTACAGTCGCAGGCCTTGTCAGTTTTCTTTTACTGGACGCCCTTCGGTTCGCAATCCAGTTGGTCGGTTCCGGGGGCACAAAGGTTTGATTTCGCACCTGGTCGACCGTCATCACACTGATTGTCTTTGGCATAAATACACGAATTGGGTCCTAGGATGTCGTCGACATAGGGAAGGCCCTCACAGTCAACTTCATCTGTTTTGAAGCGGCAAAGCGAGGTCTCTGATCCGCGTCGACCGTCATCACAACGTCCATTGTAGGAATAAAAGCACTGATTGAAATCCAGGTTGTCCTCATCGAGGGCCTGGCAGTCGTACTCGTCGGTGCCGGCATCGCACAGTTTGAAGGCGGCGCCAGTGCGTCCGTCGTCACATTGACCATCGAAGGCGTATTCACAGGAGTTAGCCCCGGCCGTGGGTGGCTGACATTCTTTGCCATTGAGATGGCAGACCTCAGCAATCTTTAGGACATCTTCACCGCGACACCCATCATCCAAGCAGACCTTACTAACTTTGCAGTTTCGAACCAAGTCGGTTTCGAAATCGGTTTCACCACGAACCAAAATGCCTTCCAGTTTTTTCGTATTTTGGTTGTAAATGGGCGAACCGGAATTTCCTCCAAACGAGTCAAGGTTGGCGACAAAGTAAGTCGATTCCACGGACCGGACTTTCGCGCCGCCGGCAATCTTTAAAGGCAATCCCATTGGGTGCCCCATCATGACCAAAGGTTCGTCGACAGCAATAACGCCTTCACTTCGGCGCTCAACGGGCTTTGCCTCNGCCAGCTGGACAGGTCGCTTTAATCGAACCAGGGCGTAATCGATGCCGGTGGCGCTATCTTGAGGGGCGGTCAGCAGTTCTTTGCACTCGTAAACTTCACTTTGAGTGAAAGTGGATTTGGTCAGGCCANCTTGGGTCTGACGATAGTTAAAGACNAAGTAATACAGATCACAGTAGTTNGTCGTCGGTAGACAGTGCCCGGCGGTTAATACGAGNTCGGGCTCGACCAGAACACCGGTGCAACTAGACAGTGTNGGCTGGTTTGAAAAATTCTCTTCTGGGCAAAGTCGGTCGGTTTCGGTTGCGGGAATAAGCTCGGCCGTGAATTTGGATCCAGCAGGGAAAAGAGTGTCTTTATCGATGATCGCCACGGTGGACTGTGCAAGGCTTTGAAGCTCTTGCGACTGNACCGAGTAAAAATCTTGTCGGTCGTCTTTACCGTAAATAACTTGGCGTTGCGAAGGCTCAGCCAATGTCTGCATGTGAATGAACAAAGTGATCAATGCAAAAAGGCCCAAAGAAAGACGTAAGTGTCCAAATTGATTCATGAGTGTCCCCCCCCGGGAAGTGCAACAGGCCTNGCCCGTCCAAGAATCTTAAATAGTCAGTCTTAATGGGTTCGTCCATCTACAGTGAAGTAATTATAGGGGGAATGGTTATCNGTGGCTTAAATTGGCCTGGAAGCTGTGGGTCAGCGACGCAGTTTCCTTTTATCTAATGACGTTTTAGGGCACTCTTTGGAAGACCAACTTCCAAGGAGATCCTATGTTAAAAGTTTTATTTTTNTCGGTGTTNGTTTTTTCTGCCAGTGCTTTCGCTGGTCAACCAGAGGTCACTCCTCTACGTCCGGTCGATTGCTCGCAGCCAACCAATGAAAGTGTTGCTCGTGTTTCAACGCCTTCAGTGGCTTACGGCGAGACATCTATTCAGGTGAAATTTTTGTCGTGGTACGGAACCTGTGCTGAGTCCTATGTGTTGAATGCGCCGAAAGTTATTTTTGCTGGTGCTTGGGGCCGCGATGCCAGCCGACATGACATCGGTTACTCGTTTGAAATCGTCACTGATAAAGTCATTCGTGTGACTTTAGAAGTTCCATACTCAGAAGTTCAGCGCATCCGTGAAAGCGACTACGAGCTTCGTTACCGGTTTGTTCCGAATCGTGGTGATCGAGTCAATTACGACTGGCTTGTTAATTTCGTTGAAGCAGACAATGGTGAATTAGCGGCGGTCGTTTACTAACAGATTAGCTAAACGCTGAAACCAGGGGCGAAGCTTTGCNTGTAGGGCCGGCTTCGTTCCAATCCATTTTGCTAGACCTGGCGACAACCGATAGTACGTTTGNATAAAAAGNCGCCCCACTANGTACCGCTGAAGCACATCATCNCGGTACTTTCGAAACACCAAAACGGTGGCGTGCTCTGGGTAGCCCATCGTCGCGGTGACAATAAAACAGCGACCGCTGGACTCTTTACTTTTCTTTAAAAAAGCTTTTACAACTTGAGGATGTTTGGCTTTTCGGACAAAGCCCTCGGCCCGTCGAACAATATCTGGATAAAGCGGGGTGTAGCGAACGAACTGCGATAGTTTGTCTGAGACAGAGGCCATTCGATCTGCATAAGCACTTGAGGTATCGTAAATTCGAAACAAGTCCCAATAGACGGTAACAAGGATTGTCAGTTCTTTGGCCCGAGCGGAGTTGGCAAAAAGCTCGGGAGTCAGTGCTCCGGGTGGCTTTTCATAGACAATTTCTAAGACGCGTAAGTATTTTTCGTAGTTCAGTGCCGCTTCGGGAAAGGCCTTCGCTGCCATCAAAGAGCGCGCCTTTTTAACAAGGTCGACGCGGTTCTTCCACATAACCTCGCGGTTTTTTTCTTTCGCCTGTTGCTCCATGCGAAGCTTAACACCCATGGACACCTGGCGAGCCAGTTCTTCATAACAAGATCCGCAGACTTGATCGGGAAGGCCACCCTCTTGACCGGTTTGCGACAAAGCCACACGCATGCCTGTGTCGATAGCCAAGAACTCTTGGCGGTCATTTCCGCATCGGGGACAGGTGGCCATGAAAAACTACTCTCCTACATCATTGTAATGGGGTCGATATCGATCAGCACACGCGTACCCGACGGAACCCACTTTTGGTCGCCTATCAGTTTATCGCAAAACTCGTTCAGTTGTGGCGNTGAATGCGATTTGATCAAGACAAAGTACCGGTATTGTCCGCGTAGCCGGGCGAGTGGTGCCGGTGCTGGACCCAGGATTCGGATCGACTCAAAGGCTTTAAAGGTCTTGGATAGCTGCTGTCCGCGCTGGGCTAAAGTCCGGGCGGCCTGTTCTACGACATGGCTTTTGATGCCCTGAAGGCGAATCGAAGCCAGTCTAGCAAAAGGAGGGTAGGNCAAGGATTCTCGGAGGGGGAGTTCCTGGCTGGCAAACCCCTCAAAGTCGACCGTCTTTGCAAATTGAATACTGGCATGTTCAGGGTAATAGGTTTGAATGATCACCTTGCCTGGGGTTTCACTGTGTCGTCCGCTGCGGCCACTGACCTGGGTCAGTAACTGAAAGCTTCTTTCGGTGGCTCGAAAATCAGGCATATGAAAGCCCACATCGGCAAGAATTAAGCCCATGAGGTTCATCTTTGGAAAATCCAAGCCTTTTGCGATCATCTGAGTCCCGATCAAAATGTCCACGTCGCCACGCTCGACATCGCGAACGAGCTCTTCCATGTCTTCTCGTCCTGTGACCTCGTCGCGATCGGCCCGGGCCAGTCGTGCTTCGGGAAAAAGCTGTCGAAGATCGTTTTCGATCAACTCGGTTCCCAGTCCTAACGGCGAAATATCCGGTTCAGAGCACTTTGGGCATTTGTCTTTCAGGATTTGCTCATAGCCGCAGTAGTGGCAGTTTAGGTGGTTTTTTCCGTGTAAGGTCAAGCTGATGGCGCAGTTCGGACATTCGAAAATAAACCCGCAGGATTGGCAGTTTACGACCTGGGCCATGCCCCTTCGGTTCAAAAACAAACCGGCCTGTTGGTTCTCATCTAAAATACGTTTTAGTTCCTCAAACAGTCGGTCGCTCAACCAAAAGGGGAGCTCCTCAGCGCGACCTTGCTCTTTGCGCGCTTTGCGCTCTTGAGTTAGCTCGATGATTTCAACATCCGGCATGGGTCGATCTTGTACACGCTTTTTTAGCTGGTGTAGCTGATAGCGGCCAGATTTAGCATTTTGCCAGGTTTCAAGACTGGGTGTGGCCGATCCTAAAACAATAGGAATGTCTTCGAAGTGGGCACGCATAATCGCGGTATCACGAGCGTGGTATTTCAGCTTTTCTTCTTGTTTAAACGAGGGTTCGTGTTCTTCATCGATCACGATCAGGCCCAGATTTGGAATGGGGCAAAACAGCGCCGACCGGGCACCAATAAGAATTTTTTTCTGCCCATCCACCATGGACCACCACTGGTCCGTGCGTTCTCGGTCGGTCAGACCCGAGTGTAAAACCGCGATCTGATCATGAAAACGTTCGGCAAATCGCCGCACCAGCTGCGGCGTCAGAGAGATCTCTGGAACCAATACAATACAGGCCTGCCCTTTTTCAAGGCGGGCGTGAATCAGCTCCATATAGACTTCTGTTTTTCCTGAGCCGGTCACTCCGTGGACCAGGTGAGTCTTAAATCCCCCGTCAAAACCGATGGCTTGAACAACAGTGGTTTGTTCTTCCGTTAGCTGGGGCGGTGTTACCGAATCAACTTCAGGTATCAGAGGGCGCTTTTTAGATTTTCGCTGGCTGTTTTTTTTTAAGCTCGGGATTCCGGTATGGGCCACCTGTCCGACAGGGTGGAAATAATAACGGCTGATCCACTGGGCCCACTTCAAGTAGCTTTCCTTCAGCTGAGGAGTTTCTTCATGAAGGCTTGAGATCGGTTTGATTTTAAACTCGGTGGATGGCTCCGGGTCCTTTTCAAGGACAACTCCCGAGACCTGGCGCTTTCCTAAAGGGGCTTGCACAAGCTGTCCGGGGGAAAGCTCGCCGTCATAACTGTAGGTCAGGGGCTCACGCAAAGGTGCGTTCACCGCAATCCGGTAATAGATCATCGAAACTTTCGATAGAATTCTTTGATCAGGTCAATATCAGGTAAAAACGAAGCTTGCTTGTCCTTTTGCTTCTTATCGAAGCCTTTTCGGCTCATGGCGTTTAATAGGCTTCGGGTCGCAGAGGCGGTCTGAACTTTTCGGACTTCAATTTGAACTTGTTGGTTATCAAAATCGACTTTCAATAGGCTCGGTAGGTATAGGCCACGTGGGTGGCGAGAGTATTTGTCTGCCGTGACTTCGCTGCCATCGTCAAAGCGAATCCGGCGAACCACAAATTCGTCTTGGTCGATCCAAAGGCCGGGTTGCTTGCTGGCCTGACCCGGCGCCGTCGGGTAACCGAAAGCATATGTCACGCGGCCGCCGACGCGGGCGAGGCGTAAATATTCTGGTGTCTTTGGCAGATATTCATCTAGGTTTTGAATGTCCTCATGAGGTTTTAAGGCGTCGGCTGGAAGAATTTTAGCAGCTACAATGCGCTCAAGAATGTCCGAGTTTCTGCGGAAGTGGAAGTAAGGTTCCCAACGAGAGGGATTGGCCTTCGAGACCTTTACAACGCCTTCTTGATCCATGAAGTAGCGTTGACCGTCGTTATAGACAAAGTTGATCTGAAAGCCGATGGGACCTTTATTGGATCGAACCTCAAGGCGCATGGTTTTTTCGTCTTTGATAAACCAACGCTCCCGAACGGAATAGGTTTTGTCGTCAACAGTGAACAGAATATCCTGTTCGACCAGCATCACGCCCCAACCATGCTTTGCACTGGTTCGATCCAGGATCATGCGGTGATCGGGAACATAGGCCTGGACAGAGGATGTAACGAATATCGCAAGGGCTAGAAAAAAGGCTGGCATTAGTTGGCTCCTAAGCGGGTGGATAGATCTTTTAGGTAGGATTTTAAACCTTCCGCTGTTTCGGGGTGGTCCAATCCGAACTCGATCTGGGCTTTAAGATACCCGAGCTTATCGCCGGCGTCATACCGCTTTGCTGAAAAGGTCTGCGCAAACAGGCCTTCACTTTGCGCGATGGCTGTCATGCCGTCGGTCAGTTGAATTTCGCCGCCCGCGCCGGGCTCATGCTTGTCAAGGTGGTTAAAAACTTCCGGCTGTAGGATATAGCGACCAATGATCGAGAGCGTCGAAGGCGCTTCATCCGGCGACGGTTTCTCGACTAGTCCCTTGGCACGTGCTAAGCGGCCATTGTCATCGGCAACGTCAAGAATACCGTAGCGGTCGGTTTGCTCGCATGGTACGTCCTCAACGGCGACGATATTGCCGCCAACCTCTTCATAGGCCGAAATCATCTGCTTCAAACAGCCGGGATCGGCCTGGATCAGGTCATCGGGCAACAGAACGGCGAAGGGCTCATCATTGATAAACTGGCGCGCGCACCATACGGCGTGGCCAAGCCCAAGCG
>NYZX01000049.1 GCA_002686065.1 Pseudobdellovibrionaceae bacterium
CGCACGAGTCGAGTAGATCCATTGCGCGGTCTTCGGTCAGCTGCCCGCGAACAGCTTCATACATCGCCACTCGACGATCAAAGCACTCATTAGCGGCGGCACGAAATGCGTCTTCTCGTGTGGCTGCGACGGTTTCAATTTTTCCGACATCACCTAGCTCGATGCTGTACTTATAGGGTTCGGCAGCTGGGGTTGCTGCGGACACCGACTGGTGAATAAAAAGCATAATAAACAGGGTCGCAAAGATCGCATAAAGTGTTCTCATGATCGGGCTCCTCAGGTTCTTGCTGTGATTTAAAGCAAGCCTTGGGCCGTTGCGGTCCACTGTAAATGGCCGAAATCACTTGGGCGAGCGAGGCCGCGATGGGGCGGTTTCGGCCGCTCGCGTAAAGCGTCACCCCTTCTTTCTACGTCTGTCTGATGTTTAGACGCTTATTTGGGGGTGCCTAGCTGTATATCTTGCGGGCGTCGGGGTCTGAGCCCTTCCAGATGAAGGCGTCGGCATAGTAGTGGGTAAATAGGGCTGCTAGGGGAAGGGCCACTAGGCAGGATGCCAACAGGGGGCTTGTTAGTCGGGATTCCGAGTAATCGGTGAAGTATTCGAACGCCCCACCAGCGAGAGCCACCATAATGATGGGTAGCCATTTACTTGTTTCGTAAACCTTGATCCGCGAATGATGTATTAACGCCATATAGGCCACGCCGTGAGAGACCACAAGTGGAAGCATCATTTGCATTTCGCTTCGAGCAAAAAGAAACACATAAATATAGATCGCCCACTGGCTGAAGGGGTACAGGCTGGACATGGCTTTCCAGGTTTTCTGTTGCCAAAGTTCGGTGGCAATCCATGTGGCGCCAAGAAGGAAGCTTCCGTAGAACATCAGGTTGTAAACCTGTAAAGATGGATGGATCCACAAGGCGCGAATCAAGTAAAAGTCTGATTGGCTCATTTGAGGGCGAAAGTGCATGGCAATAAACGGCAGTAGATAGGATAGATAAAACAGGTATTGGCTAAGGGGTTTATCTGTTCGGTGCTCTAAGCGGTAATACCACCTTCGTATCCCAAAAATCTGGCGAAGGTTGTGTATCAGGGTCATGTATATAACAAGACTCCACATTCCGGGAAGTCCGGATAGGGGCCATATTGCGAACAGAAGAAAAAAGCCGACCAGTGGGGCTAGTATAAAAACTTGGTATTTTTTAGAGCTTCGGTCGAATCGAAAAACAGTCGTGTAGACGTGGCCCGCATCAGCGAAGTAGATGCCAATGAGCATGGCGATGCTTGCTAGCACCGGAATTCCATTTACCGCCTCAGCCACAGCAATGCATATAAGGCCTGGCAGTATGACAAGTGAAAGGTCGCGTGAAATGGGTCCGAGGATCGATTGCATAACTCTATGTTAAACGATCCTCGGCGAAATCACTACCCTTGGTTCAGGAAGGGATAATCTGTGTATCCGCGGTAATCACCGCCGTAAAAGGTGGAAGGGTCTGGTGGGTTCAGCGGAGCCCCTTGGCGGAATCGCTCGGGGAGGTCTGGGTTAGAAATAAAAGGTCGGCCGAATGCAATGGCGTCGGCACGGCCCTCTTTGATCCAGGTCTCGGCTTTGTCGGCGTCGAATTCACCGTTGGCGATATAGGTGCCGGTCCACATAGGGCGTAGGTCACGAATGATTTGTTTTTGATCTTCGGTGACGGCGGCTCCTGGCATCAATTCGACGATATGCAGATAGGCTAATCCATATTTATTCAATTCGTGATAGACCGTCATAAAGGTATCGCGGGGATTCCAGTCACTAATATCATTGGCGTACCCGTTGGGCGAAAGCCGAACGCCGATGTTTTTATAGGAAAATTCTTTTCCAATCGCTTCGACCACTTCTTTTAATAGTCGAAATCGTTTCGAGGGGTTTCCACCGTATTCGTCAGTTCGACGATTGGTTTCGCTTTGCAAGAACTGATCAAGAAGGTAGCCATTGGCGGCGTGAATTTCNACTCCGTCAAACCCAGCGCGCTTCGCATTTTTAGCAGCAATTCGGTACTGTTCGACCACTTGGGGGATTTCTTTNAGTTGAATCTCGCGTGGGGTTGATACGTCGGCAAATCCAGTGGCGGTAAAAGTTTTCGCGTTGGCTCGAATGGCCGAAGGGGCAATGAGTTTTTCACCTTCAGGAAGCAAGCTATTGTGGCCAATTCGTCCGACATGCCANAGNTGAAGGTANATCGCACCACCTTCGCGGTGAACGGCATCAGTGACTGGTTTCCANGCANTGACATGTTTCTCATCATAAATTCCAGGCGTGTTTAGATAGCCTTTCCCGATGGGTGAAATTTGGGCTGCCTCCGAAATAATAAGTCCAGCTCCGGCCCGTTGTCTGTAGTANTCNATGGCAAGCTCATGCGGCGTNCCGTCGGGATGGGCGCGGTTACGCGTTAAGGGCGCCATAATGACACGATTTTTTAAGTTGNTTGAACCAAGTTGAAGTGGGCGAAGTAGTCGGTCGACCGCCATGAGGGCTCCTTTATTTTAAAAGACTTCAAATGGGTGAAGTCGTNNTAGGAAGCCTTACAAAAATATTTTGGGTTTTGTTAGTTGGCTGGCGTGTCTTCGGATTCTTGACTGGCTGGCATGCGTAGATCCAGGCCATTCAAATAGGCATCTGCCAGCTGGGACGCTTCGGCNCGCAAATGCTCTTCNGTNCCTGGATTGGTGTTATCTAGCAGGGCCAGNTTGGACTGCGGGACATATCCCAATTGAGATGAGTCCTCNGCCAAGGCGACAAGGCTAAAAAANCNTATAATTAATCCAAAATAGACCTTATTCATCACTTTTAGTGTACCTGAAGAAGACAAATTTGACCTCCTGCTTCTCAAAATGAGACACTAGGGAATGTCGTTAAAGAGCCATAGACTGTATCGACAACTTCAAGAATCCAATTTAGTCGAAATCGACGAATCGAAATTGGACTGTCAAAGCTGCCCTCAGCTGAAAAAGGCACCAGAGCGGCCAGCTAAGTGCTGNCACTTTCAACCCTTTGTTGCGAACTATCTATTGGGGCAAATGCTTCATCTTCACAAAGATCAGCCTGGCGGCGTACAGGCGTACTGGAATCAGCTGAAGGCCTCGGGNCACACTCTTTTNCCGATGGGGTTAATTCCTCATGTGGAGTTTCAAAAACAGTTTTTTAACGGAAACAGCCAAGACCTGGTCTGCACCTTTTATTCGAAGGGGCAATGCAGTGTGTGGGATTCTAGGCCCGGGGTGTGTATNGGATATTACTGTCAGTCTCAACACAACACTTTAGGTGAGCAACACTGGGCTGAGTTCAGCCATCGNCTTCAAGATTTAGAGTACGAACTTTGCTTTCATGTCCTGTTGGAAACCGGGTACCTGACAAGGGATTTCGAGAAGCAGGTTTGCTATATGCCGGATTCGCAGACGCAACAAAGCCTCGCTCCAACGGTGAAAGACTTGTCCCGCTTGTGGGATCACTGGTATGGTCGTGAGGTCGAATTTTATTTGCGTGCCTACGAAGAAGCCAAAATGTGGATACGTCTTCGAAACGAGCACCGCCAAGCCCAGGACCCGAACCTATGAGTATTTCTGAACGCGTCGATCAAATTGTTTCTGACTTTGACCAGTGTGAGTCTTGGGAAGATCGATATAAAAAATTGATTCAAATGGGTAAGCAATTGCCTGACTTGCCTGATGAAAAGAAAATTGAAGACTTTCGTGTGAAGGGCTGTGTTTCCCAGGTTTGGCTACATGCTCGGATGGATGATCACCATCGAATCATTTTTGAAGCTGACAGTGATGCCATGATCGTAAAGGGACTTGTTGCTGTACTACTTCAAATTTACTCGGGGTCAAAGCCTGAAGAGGTCTTGGCGACGCCGCCGGATTTTGTTCAGAAGCTTGGATTTCAGCAAAACTTATCGCCCAGTCGAGCAAATGGTTTGGCTTCTATGATTAAGCAGATCAATTACTATGCTACGGCCTATCAGGCTCTGTTAAGTCGAACTATATAAGTTAAAAATAGCTCAGGTAGCTGTTCGCCAATAACAGTAGAATCGGCAGTAACAAAGTGATCCATTTAAAAAGATGGTGTGTATCAATTCGTGAAGCAGGTCGCATAGTAGACATAGGTGCCGCCGATCTATTGAAGATTACAAACTATCTTGAGTCTTCATTGATCGGCGTTTTCAAATAGAATTTAACGAGCCTATAGCCTGGACCTGTCGCATCTATAGACGAAGGCCCAAGGGTGGCCTTCGTCGGCACGCAACCTAAGACAGCGTCGCGTGGATTCGGTGGGAGTCGTCGTTGTCATCTAAGGCGTCAAGTAAGGCGACCACTTCTTGTAGCTGATCTTCATTGATGTCNGTTACATTTTTAGCNTTATAGGAAAGCTCTGCCTTTTGGACATCCCAGCCACGGTCAGATAGGGCTGTACGGATCTCATCAAGATCTTCAGGTGCCCCAAAAAAATGATGTAGATTTTCTTCTTGGTGCTCAACTTCGTTAGCGCCGACTTCGATGGCATCCTCTTCANGGTCGCCGACNTNTTCTTTGCTTGCAGCAACTAAGCTAACGCGGTCAAACATCCATGCAACGCTACCAGACTCGCCCATACTTCCNCCGTTTTTATTAAAGACNTTACGGATNTCGCTGACGGTTCGGTTGCGATTATCGGTTTGGCATTCGACNAAAATCCCCACTTGGTGAGGGCCGTANCCTTCNTACATGACCTCTTCGATGACGCTGCCGTCGTCCAATTGGCCTGAACCTTTTTTGATGGCGCGGTCGATCGTGTCTTTCGGNCAGGAGACGTCCAATGCCGCTCGAATCGCCATTTTTAGCCGCGGGTTCCCTTCGGGGTCAGGCCCACCAAGCTTTGCAGAGANATAGATCTCACGCGCAAGCTTCGTAAACATTTTTCCCTTTTTCTGGGCGTTTTCCATTTTACCGGCATTTTTCCAGGATTTTCCCATGGTCGCACTCCCCAAGTTTGGCGATATCGTTTAATCTTTCGGTCTATGTCAGAAGTTCAGAACCCCTTACTTCTTGCGGACATCGACGAGAAGCTAAATTGTATTGAAACATCCTGCAAGCAGGTCAATCAAGGGCTCGCTTTTGAGGTCCCTGAAGTTATAGCTCGGGATGTCGAAGTCTTACCACTTAAGTCCTTACCTAAAAAGCCAGGCCTGTCAAAGCCGAAAGGGCAGGCCAGACTGCTGCATGATTTAGCAAGTATCGAGCTTCAGGCCATGGAGCTTGGGTTTCGCACCCTGGTTGAGTTCCCTGAAGCAGCACAGAACTTTCGACAAGAGCTGACGGAGATCGTCCTAGATGAAGCTCGACATCTTCAGTTGTGCCTAAATGGCCTGGAAGATCTTGGTCACTTTTGGGGCGAGTGGCCTGTGCACACGGTTTTATGGCAGTCGGTTTCAGCTGAGGATAGCCTATTGGATCGTATTCTGATTGTTCACAGGTACCTTGAAGGGTCTGGGTTAGACGCCGGGTCGCGAATCCTTGAAAANCTTCAGGGGACGTCATCGGGCCTGGTTCGTTCGATTGTTCGAGTGATCAACGAAGAAGAAATTGGACATGTTCTTTTTGGGTCGAATTGGTACCGATTCTTTTGTGGCGAACAGGGGTTAGACCCCGAGGAAGACTTCGTGGATCGCATGAAGAAATTAAGTGATCGCGTCCCTCGGCGACTGGAAAAGTTTAATTACCGCCTCCGCGANCAAGCTGGATTTTCCTTGGCTGAACTTGAGGTTCTTGAGGCGCTTCAGGATCAGCAAGTTCGACTGTAGAAAAGTAATACCTTTTTTCAAAAGTCCGATTAATCACTTTGTAGAACTCGAGATCATGGAGATTTATCCTGTGCTCTGTCAATATAGGCGCAAAGCAAGGAGTCTTCATGAAGCTGATTACAACTGTGTTTGCCTATTTGATTCTNCTGGTNCCGNTTTCTGGCCATGCCTCCTCNTCTTCAGTCACGATCCTTCANCCAGCGGACTATGTCGCGGGGACGAACAACGAACTATTTATTCGGGTCGATCGATCACNGTCCTCTGGTGAAANCGTCTATGTTTTTAAATCCTGTGTGGGTGCGTTCTCGGATAATANNTGTGTAGANNTGGTCGGTGGTCGNCANTTTTCCGANTACGAAGTCTACACGATCAGCGACATGCTGACCTCTTACGGGCACAAGTTGAATACGATCTATTGGGTGGCTGGTGGCGTCGCGTTTCGCACAGTCGGAAAAATTGGAGCCGAAGTCGGTGAGCAAATCGGTCGATGGTATGTGGGTCGACACTTTCCTAGATGGCCCAAATTCGTCGTTGCAGGAGCAGTTGCAGCTGGATTCATTACATCTGAAGGGGTGCTCGCAACAAGTATCTGGGCTGTCCGAGATGTGTTTCAAGAGATCAGCCCTGGGGACCGGTATGATCGGGCCGANTTGTTGGACCAGCTGATGGATTCTGATTCGGAAGGGCAGGTTCTTCAGTCGGANCAATCCTATGTCGATCTTATGGATCTTCTGAATCGTTCGCTGACTTTGGTGATTAGCTGTCAGCACACGTTTTTCGGCTGTTATTCGAAAGATCTCTAAGTCAGAACCTATTTTGAAATCTGAATCATCTTTTGTATTTCTGCTTCGGAGAGGCGNCGCCATTGGCCCTGTGGGAGGTCTCCTAACTCNAGGTGACCCACTCGAATTCGAATAAGGCTTTGTACTTCAAGGCCGACAAGCTCACACATGCGCCGGATTTGACGCTTTCGACCTTCTTTTAAAACCATGCGCAAACGATCATCGGCTGTTTTGAAAACCTTTGCTCGGCGTAACTGTCGGCCATCCAGTTCTAGGCCGAACTTTAATTTATCAATCACTTGTGGTGTGATCGAGCCCTTAACGCGAANCAGGTACTCTTTTTCAATCTGGCTATCTTTACCGATAACGGCTTTTGCGAGCCGACCGTCTTCGGTGAAAATGATTAAGCCAGACGAGTTGATATCAAGGCGTCCAGATGGGGCGAGATTCATCTGGTTAGGGATGGCTGGCCCCGTATCATCCTGCCAGCGATTCTTAGGCTGAACCAAATCGACGGCCATCTTATAGTCTTTGTCTCGCTCTTTTTGGCCAGACAGGTATCCCGGCGGTTTATTGAGTATCACCGAGACAAGCTGCTTTTGGTTCTGCTTAGCTTCTTGAGCCAGTTCGATATGTGAATCTGGATGGACTTTGGTCCCTAGCTGATCAATCACTTTACCATCGACCTTAACTAGACCCTGCTCAATAAATCGATCTGCTTCGCGTCGCGAGCATAGTCCACGTTGAGCCATCAGTTTCGATAATCGTTGAGGTTCACTCATAGGGCACCCTTTAGTTCGTTCTTAGACCCGCCGATATTGGTATTATGTCACTTCTACGCTTCGGTCTTCAAATGTTCCTGATTAGTTTTGTTNTNGGAACTATTNTATTTCTTTGAATGGCGTAAATCCGTTAAATCCAACTGGTTCAGTTCGTTCAGGGTCCATCCTTCAAATGTTTTTCGCGCGCGTAATGCGAAGTGGATTTCTCCAAGTGGAATCATGACGTGTTTGTCCATCAGTTGCTTCANGGCTTGCGTGCAATAGGTTTTTTTTGCTGCAACAGCAGTGGCTTCAGAAAGGCGACGAACAGCCTTCATATATTCNGGATCCTTGTAGCCGAGATAGTTTTCAGGTTGTTGATCAAGGAAGANCTCTGTCGCAGCAAGGCAGGTGGGTCGATCAATCGTGACCCCTTTGCGAAANATCGGGGCTGGGNGATCTTTCAGGCTTTGNAGGAACATGCCTTGTTCAATTTGTTCCAGGTCAATCTGAAGGCCCAGATGTTTGCGCCATTGATGCTGCATCCAAACCATCCCTCGATGAGTCAGATCCCCGCCTAGTAGGCTGTATTGCAGCTTCCAGCGTTTGTTGCGGATGTCTTCGGGGACNTCNGCCAATGCCNTTTTNGCNCGNTTTAAATCAAATCGGTAGCAGGGGACTGTTTTCATATAGGACGGCGGCAATGACGGGCAGCCTGGCGTTCCAAGTGCGTGGTAAAGTTTCTGAAGTTCTGGGTAGTTCAACCCATAGGCCAAGGCCTCACGCAGCTTTGGGTGTGGCTTTAGATCGGGCCCAAACCCCATATAATCAAACCGCGCCATGGGATTAAAAAAGAAATCCGGCTGTTTGCTAAGAATGGGAATCAAGGCTGGGTCGAGTCGCAGCAAGAAGTCCAAGTCACCGAGGTCGTACAATCTTAGGTTGGTCGTGTCGTCCTGAACAAATTGGATCTCGANCCTTGGTCGTGTACGAGATTGGCGAAANTAATGNGGGTTNGGTTTTAGATGAACATAGTNNCCCTTTTTCCATNCCNAAATAACATAANNTCCTNTNTANNCCATTTCGGCAAACTGTCCGCGATCTTTCTTTATAGGTCGATCTGGAAGGGGAGCCAAAGTCGGCATGATTAAGCGATGTTGAAACTCAGGGGCATCGGTTTCGAAGTTAAAAATCAACTGATGGGGTGTCGGGGCAGTAATGCCAAGGCTTTCTGGTTTGGCTTTTCCTGTAAGAATCTTTTTCGCATTTTTAAGCGGAAGTAAGACTTCGGATCGAACCGACCTGACGTTTGGATCCACCAGGCGTCGAAAAGATCGGACGTAATCTGCGGCGACAACGGGGCTCCCATCTGAATACTTAAAGTCTTTTCGAAGTGTGCACAGCATCGATTTTTTTCCAGAGAGATTTCTTCTGCGGCAAGATTCGGCGCCTTCCGGGATCAGGCCGACGCCTCTTTGGTAGCGAAATAGCCCGCGGTAAACCTGGTGGAATAAATATTGTGGGGTGCTGCCGTGTATCTCTGCTGGGTCTAGGCTATGTGGTTCGTCCAAAAGGCTGAATCGAAAGGCCGTCGAGGCCTGGGCGGGCTGGTACAGAAAGCTTGTTTGTAAAACCAAAAGACTGAAGGCTGCGATAAACTGTCTCATTTTGGAACAACCCCTGTAGAAGTCTCAAGTTTTCACACACTTTGGTCGATAATAATACAGCTGATTGATGAGGTATATTCCAGAGTGAGAAGAATTCTATTTATCTCTTCGCTTGTCCTATTCTTTGTTGGAATTTCAAGCGTGTTTACAAATTGCAGCGGGGGCTTTGATGATGGCCTAGGTGTGGAAGAGCAATCTTCTGTGTGTGGCCTAGACTGCTTTGAATCTGAGGCTCAGCTGGAAATTCGAGTGAATTCAGGGGCGACCACAGGGCAGTCCTTGCCCATTCCTCCTGCGCTATCGACATTTGATGTTGGTGGTGATTGCAATCAAGACGAGTTCAACTCAGCAAAAATCAAATGGCGACTTTACTATGATTCGGCCAACGACGGTGCTATCGAGATGGGAAACAACTTCGACACCAATTTAAATACACAGGCTCAGGATAGTGCTGTTCCGGATGCTGTCTGTGATAAGGGGCGATGGCGAATGCGTGTGGTTTTGCCGCGTCCTGGTTTGGATATTGATTCGTCGTCCGGGGTGGATTATCGGCCTCACCGGCTTGAGTTTGAAATCTATGGCGTTGCTAATGACGGTAGTCTTCTACAGGCGACCAACCTTCGGAACACAAAGGCAACGATCCTTCTAACGCCTTCGTCCGATTAGGCCTATTTGTTCGTCGGCTTTTGTGCGGTCGTCGAAGCGGACCGCTCGAGATCAGCAACTTCAAAGCTATCCTTTAACGATTTTTGCCAAAGCGGCTGATAGGCTGAATGCTTTGTGACTACCTTCAGTGACGGGATTGGTAGGCTTCTTATATGGCTTGGTTTTCGGTCAGCAGGAATCTGAAGTGCTTCGGCAAACTGATAGGGCGTTGGGTGCCCGGCTGCCACCATTTTTTGCACTTGCTGTTTCGAGGCGAAATAGTTAATCACCCGTTTTACGGCTTCTAGACGAGGTGCTGGTTTATCAACAAGCCCCCAACCTACGATGTACATCGGGTTGAATGTGCTGGAATAGACAAATTGGAACTCGTCTTTTTTGCTGGGGTAGTCTCGGTAGCCATGGATCGCCTGAAAGGCGGCGGAACCGTGAATGTGCTCGAGGCTTTCCGACCGATATAACGAGACATTTATATTTTGCTGCAAGCGTCGAACGATTCTTGAGTCCTGATCGGATTCGATCCAGCTGTCAAAGACCCAGCCGCGGGCTTTTGCAAATAGGTAGCTTGGGAAGGGGTCTGTCATTAGGTAGGTTCGATGTTCCTCTGAAAGCTGATCCGAATCCGACATCGCCCATGTTTTTGGGATTAAAAAGCCAATGAATTGCCAGTGGGTTGGAAACAGATAAGCGGAAAATCCCCTGGGGAGCTCTGTAAAGTCAGGGCTTAACAGAGACTGCTTGATCTGCCTAAGGTCAGGTGGGAAAGGAATCAAAACTTTCGAGTTCACCAAGGTATCTATATGAAAAGAGTGCGTTTGAATCAGGTCGAATTCACGGCGTAAATTATGAGCCTCATCAAAAAGCTCTTTAGGTGTTTTTGCTGTTTTAAAAATAAACCGCAGGCCGGTTTTCTCTTCGATGTCGGCGACGTCAATCTGGCGAAGGTAGTCCTCAAGAACAAGAATTCGGATGGGCGAAGATTTAAGAGGGGGCAGCTTGCTACTGAGCTTCTGTTGGACGGGCTCGGCACCCCACCATAGTCCTATGAGGAAAAACAGGATAAATAACGAAGCGGCGTGCTTGAGGAATCCAGGCATGCCTTATTATCCTTAAGGCGCCTGGACTCGTCCATTAGTAATGTAGAACGTCTAGTTTCAGAATCGTGCAGGACCCGGTTAGTTGACGAGGTTTGCTGGGTCAAAGTCGACGCGGATGATCGAGCCTTGCGCAGGTATGAAGTCACCCGAGAAGACGACACTATTGGATTCCGCAAGGTATTCCCAGCCGCCGTTAGAGCTACTGCTGGCTTCTGGCACTGAGACTCCGTCGATAACAATGCGAATAGAAGAAGGGATTGGCTCACGGTCTAAGTAAAACTGAGTCGACAAACGAATGATACTATTAGCGATACTGGATAATGATTGAGCAAAACTTCCACATAGATCACCTTTGACGCCTCCGGTGGCATCGACAAGCTCCCCGTAGCGTTGCCCAATAAGGCGTCCAGCAAACTCATCTTCCAGGTCGGACCGACACGTTTCATCCCAGATGGCGATGGCGTTGACACTGTATCCTCGGCTGGCTTCGGTCGAGTTCGTTAAGGTGTCTAGTTCATCAACATAAGTTTCGACGGTATGTAGGGCGGGGTCGGAATATTGCCCACCAAGAAAGTTGCCGCCGTCATGTGAAAAATCATCTTCATCACTAACGATAATAATGGCTAAAAAGGCATCATCACGTCGGAAGCTGGCGTTGTTTGTGTTTCCCAGGGCCGCCGTAAAGCTAGAG
The DNA here is from genome assembly GCA_002686065.1 of Pseudobdellovibrionaceae bacterium. Lineage (GTDB taxonomy): Bacteria > Bdellovibrionota > Bdellovibrionia > Bdellovibrionales > UBA1609. The sequence continues at coordinate 11,482 of NYZX01000049.1, forward strand.
AATGCGCGTTCATCACCGCTTCCAGAGGTCCCTTGAAGAGCATTTTGCAAAAACACATCGTTGATGTTTGCCGTCGCTGGAGTGATGATTTGGATTCCGCTATCGTCACGCAAGTCAGAGATCCCGTTCACACCTGATACCACCTCTCGGTAGGCTTCGGTTGTTGTCACACCAATTTGAAAGTCGAACCCTTGAACTTGAAAATCATTGATAAAAGATTGGAAGTTATTTGTCAGGTTTTCTTGCGAAGTCTGCATTGAGCCTGAGTTATCGATCACCCAAAGGACATCAATTTTTACATTCACTTCGGTGCCAGACTGTTCGAAAATTTTGGAATCGGCTAAAGCTGAAAAGGTGGGTGTGTTTTCACCACAACCCATAAGCCCTAAACTCATCATCATGATGATGCCTGCGCTTCGTTTGAATGTTCGTCCCTGTCCCGTCATGCTCTTTCCCCTTCAGTTTTGTTAAGCCCCCCATGGCCGCTCAAAACTGTCCTGATCCCATTGAAATTTTGATCTAAATTTCAGCCCTGATTAGGGCTGCAGGTGACGTGCTTCTAAGGACTTTTCGACGCCTCAAGACCTGACTTTAATCGAGATGGTTACGTTCCCATATGGGCATAAAGGTTTGAAATGACTGGACATGGGTCTAGTTGTATCGCTGTGATACTTCATAAGTGATTGATATTACAGGCCAATTCGAATGTTACTTTTTTCGAAATAATTCCGTTCGTTTATGATATCGACACTATTTCGGGGATTTGGGCCTGGAAAGCTTCATTTAATGAACAACTAGTTGTCACTGAGCTTTTCAGACTGGGGACGAAGGTAGTCCTGCACTTTAAACAGAAATTTTCTGGCAAACTTTTGTGTGAACTCAAGGTCCCTATCGAAAAGGTCTTGGTAGCAGTTTTGGAGGTCCTTCCTGGTGTAGACTTGGCGGGGAAGTTTTCGTCCTTGAAGGATCATCTGCATATTTTTGGCTTGTGTTGTGGATTTAATTGGGAAGGTTCCGCGTTCAAGGCACTGACGATGTTGGTAAGGTCGAAGTAGGCCTTGTGAGAAGTCTCCGTCTTGAAAGCCAGACAGTCGAAACAGACTGCTTAGAAATTGCCGAGCTGAATTTTGCCCAAACAAAGTCACAACCCGTTGATAGTTTCTACTGGGTGACGTCCCAACCTCGAACTGCCATTCGCTCGGAGAGGGCGTATAGAAAAGTCCAATATGAGAGGCCATTGGCTGTGGTCGTTGGTAGCCCAGATCCAGCAGCAGTTGATTGAACAGCTCCGGCAGTAGGTCGGCTTGTCCGCAGGGTGTCCAGTGGATCGCACGGACTTCGTTTAAAAGGGTCATTTCGTCGGCTCCGGCATACAGTCGGATGTAAACCAACGAGGCCTGAAGGTTCAGACTGGATTCAATGTGCAGCAGCTCTCGACGTCGGTTTAAAAACCAGAAGACACCAGGTTCAGCTGGCACCTGCCGAAAAAAGCCCGAGCGAAAACGTTTCGAAAACTCGAGCACTTGGGGAAATAAAACGACTTTATCTGGTTGTGGTTTCAAGGCGGCCCTTTTTAAGTCCAAACAAATTGTAACTATTTCAGTATGGTCCAGTACTTAGGCCGTGTTAAGCGCTTTTTAGACCGATCAAGCTTTCTATTTTTTTCCGCGTCGGAATGGGGTAACCTTTAAATAGAGGCTCTATTGGGCCTAGAGAGGAGGTGATGCATATGAATGGAAGTAATCAACCAGTCATAGCGGAGGTGATCCTCTGCTGATCTCGCGATCAGCAGAACCTTGCTATAACCTTTCTAGGCCCGGAAAAACTTCCGGGCCTTTTTTTTGCCACCATTTCTTGTTTAGGTTCTATTAATATTGGTCCAGGTCCTCGCCGGACGCAGCAGCACTAGTTGTGCGAGGGTTTTGGGGTGGCTAGCATTAAGTTGGTGATGGGGGACAGGATGACGGCTCGCCAGCAAGGAAGCTGCGCCATCACCACCTAAATTTTCGTTTTTATTGACTTCTTTGCCGCCATCTTCTAAACCCTATGTTTTGCAAAAAGACTTGGAAGGAAAGACTTCATGGCAAAGAAGAGCGCCGTTGTTAAAAATAACAAACGCAAAGAGCTTTCGACTCGATACTACAAATACCGTCAGGAACTTCGTGACCAGCTGAAAAGCCCCGATACTCCGGACGAAGACCGTCTTGAAATTCAATTTAAGCTTCAAAAGCTTCGTCGTGATACGGCACCAATTCGTGTTCGGAACCGTTGTCATTTGACTGGCCGTCCACGTGGTTTCCTGCGTAAGTTCGGTTTGTCTCGTATCGCTGTGCGTGAATACGCCAACTTTGGACGCCTTCCTGGCGTTACTAAATCTAGCTGGTAATCCTTTTGGACCAAGCTGGGAAGCTTCTACTCCGTTTATCATTTGGGCTACCTATGCTGTTCGCGCATGGGTTGCCAAAGTTATCTGCCTACTCCACAAAAGCTCAGTTTTTCCCCGATCCACTTGGTGTGGGTAATGAAATGAGTATGGCTTTGGCTATTTTTGCTGAAGTGGTTTGTGCTGGCTTGATTGCTATCGGTTTATTTACTCGCCTGAATGCACTTATTTTGACATTCAATATGCTTGTTGCAGCTTTGATTGTTCATGGTGCTGACCCCTTTGCCAAAATGGAAATGGCTTTGCTGTATGCCTTTGCCTATGGTGCAACAGCTCTTTTGGGTGGTGGCAACCTTGGCCTTCAGCCGGCGGTTAAGGGTCTTTTTCAGTCCAGAAACAAATTCATTCGTTGGGTTTTCGAACTCAATCATTAATACTTAAACAACTTGGGATTCATCTTAGGAGTGTTAGTTAGTGGCTCACCGAATTTTAATCGTCGACGACGAACGTGAACTTTGTGACCTCGTTGCGATGGATCTAGAAGCTGAAGGCTTCGAGGTGACGACGAAGTACTCGGGGAATCAGGCCATCGCTGAGTTAAAGGCTCATCCTGCTTTCGACCTTATTCTAAGTGATGTTCGTATGGCGGACGGAGACGGCGTCGCTCTGCTTAACTTTGTTCAAACGATGAGCGAGCCTCGACCACCGATTTTGATGATTTCAGGGTTTTCAGATATTAACGAAGCTCAGATTATATCTAAAGGTGGGCGAGGGCTATTGTCCAAGCCGATTGATTTTGATGTGCTGATCGAGCGTATTAATAAAGAAATCGCATCTAAATAAAAAAAAGGCCCTTCGGTGAGGGCCTTTTAAGTATCGATCCTTATTTGATTTCCATTTTGAAGCTATCGACGGTCGCAGCCTGCTGGAAAGCAGCGTCGTGAACGCGAGTAGCAATTATCAAGTGCGATTTGACGCGCTACAAATGGTCGGTAGGCGTGGCCACGAAACACATGTCCACGCGCATTTTGAGCGTAGCAAACAACGGATCTCGGGTACACTGGGGGCCGATGTCGGGGGCGCCGAGGCTGGATCGGTCGCCGACCATGTCGAGGTGGCCGTGCTTTGTTTTCGGAAACCTCTACTTCGGCGTCGAAATCAAAACTCGCCTCGAGTTCATCCGCGCTTATCAGGTTTTCAAACCCAAGGGCTTCCATAGAAACTTCAGCCTGGTTTGACTCTGCTTGTGCAGTCAGACCTAAACCCAATACCAATAGTGATGCAGTGATGACAGCTTTCATAATTTCCCCCCTATGAAAGTTCGTTTTGGCACCGCCGTGCCGTTTGATGGCTTAATAAGGCAAAGCTCATGCCAGACCTTCGTCTACCAAAACGGCACCAGGCCTTGGTTTGCTGCAAAGCAAAAAAAAGGCGATGCATCATACATCGCCTTCCGGGATTGAAGTTTTAGGTGAACTTAAAAGATCAAAGCCTTTGAAAACTCATCGCTTTCGTTGTTGATGGCCGGCTCGATGAGGTCGGCGTGGTCAGGGATGGCTTCGCGGGCAGCGCGAATGGCGGCATCCATAGTAACATCAATGCTGCGCAGTTGCTTAGCTGCATAACGCGCACGAGCCGAGTTCACAATTCCACCACTGATAACTTTGTCTGTTAACCAGTCTTTCTTATCTACAGTATCCATAAGGATCTGCTTCACATCGCTTGGCGTCAGCTGTGGGTTAACTTCTTTGACGGAAGCTGCCACTCCAGAAACGTAAGGCGCAGCCATCGAAGTTCCAGATAAAGGAAGTCGGGTTTTTCGATCCAAGCTGGGAACAGCCGAGTCAATCGCAACGCCTGGTGCAGCGATATCAACGCTTTTGATGCCGTAGTTTGAAAAGCTCGCCAGGAAGGAGTGTCCGTTTGTAGCTGCGACAGTTATTAGGTTTGGCGCACGAATAATTGCCGGAAAAACGGGGAAGTCGTCATTGTTGGTTCCATCATTTCCTGCGGCAACGACAAACAAGGTGTTCGGAGCTCCATCGATCCATTTGCGAGCCCGCTTTTTGAATGGCTCGATCGCTCGACTAGCTTCTGCTGAGACTTCTTCGTCGGTTGGCTCTTGGTTTCCACGAAGGGCAAGGATCGCTCGCGCGATCATTTGCATACTGACGCCCAAGGAGTAGTTTGCGACATCAGCTTCAATGCTGGCGTTGTACTGAGCGACTTGGTCAAACATGACGTTCTGAACTTGAGCGAGGACCCAATAAAGTCCGTCCGTCCAGCGCCATCCCTCACGCTTCAGGTCATGTCGATAAAATGGTGGTGGCTCATCAGCGAATACACGGGATGAGATAATCTTCGAGGTCGGTGACTCTTGTGCGACGATACCCGCGACATGTGTGCCGTGGACGTACTGGCCAAACGAGTTCAAGTGAAGAAGTAGCTCTTGTCGCTTTTCTTCGCTCAGTGACATGACATGGTTGTTCCAGTAGGCATCGTCCTGAGCGCGAGAGGTCCCGGCTTGGCGGCGAGCAATGACACGAAACAATGGATAGACAATCTTATCGTAGCTCGTCAGGTGTTCGCGAAAGAAGACGCGGTCGTAGTTGTCAATGAAGTTCCAACCGTTGACGTCATCGACAAGTCCGTTTCCGTCGTCATCGATAAGGTTTCCAGGGATTTCATTCGGATTTTGGTACATCAAGGGCTGCAGTTCTTCGTGGGCAAAATCGACACCCGAGTCGACGACGGCAACCACCGCTGCGTTAGCGGCTGATGATACGAAAAGTAGGGTAGCAAGAATCCATTGTTTCATTATTGAGCTCCTTGAAGAAGGGCGGACATATTTTGCTGAATGACACGCTGTTCTTGTTCAGCAGACTGCGAGCTAAATGGTAGAGCCGCTTGGCGATACAGTTGATCGCGCATATCTGGCTCTGCGCGAGTCACAGCAAAGTGGTCGCGAAGCATGGCTTCGTCGGTCAGTCCCGCTAACCAATAGGTCTGTAAGCCTCGATAAAGTTCGGAACGAATGATCCCTGGGATAGGGAAGGTCACCATACGAACACCGACAGAAAGCAACCAAGCGCCTTTACGCATCATTTCAACCTGTCTAGGACGGTCGAAGTAATAGACCGCTGGTGCGCCAAGGTTCCAAAACCAGAGCTGGGTCATAGATAAAAGCGAGTGCATGGCGTAGGGTTGGCCTTCTTTGTGGCAGATAGCAAAATAGCGATCGACGATCTGTGTTTGGCACCCTTTGCTTAAAACAAGATGAGAATGGGCGCGGCCGATCATGACTTCACGTTGCTTAACAGCTGTGTAGCGGGCGCGACGAGCAAGGTCTTCTACTTTAGACCAATCCATCGTGCGTCCTTGCATGGCGGCCTGGATGAATCCGGTCACGATATCGGCCTTTGGTGCGTAGGCCAGCTGGACGATCTTGTCAGCCATGGCGGCATCCATATTGGCGAACTGGCCTGTGCGGTGAGCATGTGCAATGCGGTTCTCCAACAGCATGAGGTGGTACTCGTAGGTCGCGTTCATTGTTGTTTGCAAGTCATCAAGAGCGATGGTCATAACCTGTTTGACCGTTGGCTCGGGAATGAAGTTGGCGACGTTACGCAGAAGCGCAAACATGAGATTGCGAATGATTGATTCCACTGCTGGCTTGTGTGGGCGTTGAAAGTCGATCATTGCGACTGGGCTATTTAATGGAAGAAAGTCACCTTCTAAGGCAATTTCGTAAACCTGACGGAGCTCGTTCCAATCAAAACGGATGTTTTCAAGTAACTGCTGCGGGTTTTCCGAAACCATCTGCCAATATTGCATGGCCTGATCTTCGATTTGACCAGACTTGTTGGCCGAGGCGATGCGAGCAAAAATTCGGCGCAACTGTAGGCGTTGCCAATTTGTAAATTGAATATTCCGTCGGGTTTCGACATCAGACAATTTAAAGCTATTTGGACTAACAGCTTTATTTTTGAACTGGAGGCGTCGGACCCATGATCGCGATCGTCCATCTGTGCGTCGTGAAAGTTCTTTTTGAGTTTCTAGCTCGTCGAGGACCATTGTTGGTCGGCCTTCGACCCAGTTGATATAGTCTTTTGCTTTCAACTGATAGACGGGGATTTCAGAAACTGATTTCCGTGAAAACCGGTTTCGAAGCGTCACAAAAGAAAGGTCGTAAAAGCGACACAGTTTTCCGTCGGCATCGTAGCTGATGGCGTATTTTTGAAAGAGCGGCTCGATACGTGTATCGTCACACTTTTCAAATGATTCGTTGTTTATGGACTTTTCAAGCTGGCTTGTTATCTGAGCCAATTGAGTGTCGCTGATCTCTTCCGTGATAAGTTGATCGGTTGCATGGGCCGAAATAGCCATACCGATCCCCAATCCCATTGTGATTAGGAATTTCATCTCCCCCTCCTTAGGTCTTAATGTCTTCGATAGGCTACCGAGTTATGGGGAGGTATTGTCAACTTTCGGCCAGGAAGTAATGCGTCGCAGCCTCTTTCTTGTGCACCTAGTTGGAGCGGAAATTGCTTTAAATAGGACTGTTGAAGCAAATCACAGAAAATAGGGCCTCAAAGCGAAGTTATATGGTTTACGGATTACCTAAAGAACAAGTTTCAGCCTGCTGTTTAGGGCTTAAACGCTTGGTATTATTGAGCGTTTTTGTTTTATTGGGTCCAATTGATGTCCTTTTTGCTTCTCCTCGCTGTGAGTATGTATTCTTTTCACGGCCTAACACGAGCTTTTCTTCGCCGCGCCTAGACACTATGGATGGCCAGGAGATCGAATCCTACGACGACGAGGCGATGAAGCATGTCTCGAGCCTGGCCTGGTTACCACTGTTGAAACCGCGCTATGTGAAGATCAGTAACATCAATTATTCCTATCTTCGGTTTCCCATAAAGGCCTTTATGCGCTGGTTTCGGTACCACTCGGATGACCCTGAGGCGATCCAGCTGGAGGCTCAGATCAGGGCCGTCGTAGATGAAGCCTTGGTCATTCAGAACTCGGTGATGAGCCATCGAAATGCGGTCAGCCGAAATGACATTCTTCAGTATACTTCGGAAATCAATTCGACCTACAAAAGCATCGAGACTGTCGTTGTTTTGCTAAGGAGTGAGGGGTTTTCTAAGCCGGTCATAAAGGATGGGAATTTAATAGGAACTGTCACATATCCCGGAGTCCCAGCTATTACCGTCGCTCATTCTCCGACGGAAATTCGCCGAGCCATTCAGCTTGGAGCGGTTGCTGTGGCGGCCCTGACCAACCCCACTGATGGCGAAGATATTCGCCGCCGCATGATTGAGGATGTCGACGATATGGATCTGCGTCAAAGGATATCGACGTCTTATTCGGAGTTGACGACGATGGTGGGCGGAGTCCTTCCGTATATGAAGGCTTTCTATTATCCATTTGCCTTGCTGGACCAGTTGAAGCAATCGAAGCGTCCCCCTCGCGAGGAGGATAGTTATTTTCGTCAGCGAAATTACCACTATGATGGTAGTGCCGTACCGGATTACTCGGCCCGTTTTGGTGAAGACTTTAAAATGGCCGAGGCGGGAAGGCATTGGGCCCATGATGTCGAAAACACGGAAAGAACCAACAATCGATTGGGCAATTTTGTCTTTGGCCTGATGTTAAGTATGGCGCGCCAACGGGGATATCATGTTGTGCATGGGTTTGTCGGGGAAGCTCAGGCGAACTATCAGTCACGCCATAATTTTAATTCGAATATTGTCGCTGGCTTTCCTGTGACCGAAGACCTAAAAGAGATCCACCGCGACTCCAGTCGTTGGGTGATCGAGGATACGCCACAAGAAGAAGACTTCTTGATGCGCCTGTATCTAATGGAAGGCAGTCTGTTCGCCGACACGCCTGAGCAACGTGTGGCTCATTACATAGATGCTTTGAATGCCTATGACTGGAGTGATGAGAACCAGCAAGCTCTATACAAGGCGTTTCACAGAGCACAGAAAGATCTAGGCCGCACGGAGCCTTAGGTTGGGTCGTCGCGATTCAGGGCGAAAGATGATTAGGGCTGGTCGGCAGGGATCAGGGGTGCATTCAGAAGCTTTTCAATCACATGAATCAACCGGCGTAGCTGAGCGTCGCCATCGCCGACAGCTGTTCCATGGACACCCATAATGAGTTCTGCCATCAGAATACCTTGAATGGTGCTTGCGGTCGCTTCGCTGGATTCAGTTGTCCAAACGCCTTGCTCGACGCCTTCATCAATGATTTTTTTAATCATCGAGCGAGCAACAAGAACCGTCTTTTCGTTAATCTTGCGAACCTCATCATTAAAGGTGGCGTAGTAATACCTTGCTAAAGTGAGTTTGTAGGCTTCGCGGTTGTTCCTGAAAAAGTTCCAGGTGTTCGTCATATAATAGTGAAGCTTTTTATCTGCGCTTTCATCGACAAGAGCATCTGGCCAAGTGTGGACCCGGCCCCGGCTAACAGCATCTTCAAAGATGGCGACAAGTAAATCTGTCTTATTGGCAAAGTGATTGTAAATAGAAGGCTGGGCGATCTTGACCCGTTGAGCGATTTGAGAAAAGCTAATGTTTTCGCCACCTTGCTCAAGAAAAAGCTCTCGGCCTTGTTGAATGATTTCTGGTCTAAAACTTTTTCTCGCCATACGACGCATAGCATAATATCAAAATTACAAAACTACAAGATCTAGTGTCTAAAACTATAAAATATAGTTTATGGTCCAACTCAGAAGAGTTTGTTTTGTTCCTCTTCTGTCCAAATGAACTTTGGGGTGCCCACCTGAGGGTTGTGGGGATCTGCTGACGTGCTATGCTATTGACTTGGTGGGTACTTCAGGAGGGCACCTTTTTTATGGCTCCTCGTTATCATTTCCTGTTGTTTGGTTGGGTCTATCTTCTTCAAGGCGTCATACTTGCCTATCTATTTAACTTTCAGAAACCATATCTTCAAAACAGTGGCTTCAGTCTTGAGCAGATCGCAGCGATCTCTAGCATCTTGGTTCTGCCGTTCGTTTTAAAGGTGGCCTTTGGTTACCTGAGTGATCGTTACTCGTTTTTCGGCTGGGGTCATCGTAAGCCATATATTTTTATAGGCTTGGCCGTTTGCGCACTGGGCTTTGTCATTCATAGCTTCTTACCTCCGGCCCAGTACGGGTATTACTCTATCGCATTCGTGTTTTTCGCTGTCATGGGCATGGCTTTATTCGATACTGCTGTTGATGGGCTTGCGATTGAATTGAACCGTGACGACAAGCTTTACGGCCGTATTCAGTCTGCGATGATCTCAGGGCGGGCCCTAGGGATTATTTTAGGTTCGGTCCTGTTTGGGGCTTCGATAGATGGCCTTGGATACCGAGGGCTGCAATTGCAAGTCGCCGCCATTTTGCTTGTCAGTTTGCCTCTGGTCCGATTTTTTGAGGAGACCGAAGGTCCACAGCAACGTTTGGATGTGTCTCGCAGCGTTTTACTTGAAAGCATTCAGTTTCTTCGGAAGCCGGAGTTCCTTTTGGTGAGCGCCTACTTGTTTTTATCCTTGATCTGTTCTTACGGGATCAGTGGGCTCATTACATTGTACGGCAAGACGAGTCTGTCCTTGCCGGCTAGTGCTTTTGGAACCCTTGGCGGGCTAAAAGGGGCTGGGCAGATGGTTGGCGCCTTGTTTGTCGGCTACTTTATTGCCAAATCAAGATCCTATGCCATGGCCATCTTTGCTGTCCTTGCTTTGGCAGTGATGTCGGCCTTGTTAGGGATCGCTAGTTCACAGGCAGAACTTAATGCATTGACTGCGGCCTGGGGGGTGACCCGCGGCATGCATCACACCTTGCTTAGCGTGGTGTCAATGTCATTGATTCCCCCGGGAGCCGGAGCCACTTTGTTTGCCTTACTGATGCTACTTTCAAATGTCGCCATTATGGTCACCGAGGGGATGTCCACGGCCCTGTTGACAGTCCTAAGCTACGAGTCGGTCTTTGCGGTATTGTCCGCTTTTTCCGCCGCTTCTGCCTTAGTGCTTTGGCTGTCTCGTCGTTATCTAAAGCCAAAAGTGGGTGGCTAAAAAGTTAGGCCAAGGTCTTCGCTTCGACACTTAAGAAACATCTTGAGATCGCCAAAGCCAATGCTATCTTTAGGGGCACGTTTTGGAGAACCCCCTATATGAAAAGCTGTCGCTCCTTGTTGTTCGTTTTCGTTGTTCTATTTGGTCATGCTGGCCATGCCGAGGTATTTGATTCGCTAAAGGATGTTAGCTTTCAAGGTCAGGTGATCGAACAAGAAGGCGTCATCGAGCAACTTGAGGACGAAAAACGAGTCGCCCAACAAGAACAACAGCAGGTAGACGGTCTAAAAAAACAGGCGGACAGGCAGCTTAAAAAGGCGAAGACCGAATCAGAAAAAGCTTTGGTAGCCTACCTGTCTGAGCTTCAACGTTATCGAGCCGAACTTAGTCATTTAAAACTTGGTTTGATTAACGAGGTAGATTTGCAGATTGCTGACTTGCGAACCTGGACCGATCTATTGGCTTCGCATGATAACGTTTTAAAATCTGATGGCTCAAAGGCAAGCCGGGTTCACCTTGAAGAGATCACCAAAGTTTGGCGTATTGTCGTCGATGATACGGTTCAAAATCTGTTCAGTAACCAAGAAGTTGAATTGCCCGTGTTACCGGCAATGGATCCGACGGTTGCTAGCACGATGTCGAAGTTCGAACAGCTCGCTGAACAAATTCGCACGAGTGTTGAAGAGGCAAGTCGCGAACAGGTTGAACTCGGGCAGGTGATTTCTAAACTGCGGCGGTCAAAGCAGGATCTTCAAGTTCGTCTTCTTCTGAATGCTGGGCGGGCTCGATCTTTGGTTATGGGACGGTTAATTGATCGAGGGCAATTTTCCGTCTGGTCTTTTCTTGAGAATGAAAAGGCTGACTATATCCGCGAAGTCCAGGTCGTTCCCTATCGTTTTTTGGCGGCGCTGACTGAAAAATACTACGATTTTAAGGGGTACTCTCAGCAGGGGCTTCCGGGGTGGGTTCGGATCAGTAAGCAACTGGGGCTATTAGTTTTAATCTTTGTCATTCCGGTCTTTATTTTTCGACTGTTTGACTTG